>NZ_JBEPCJ010000025.1:0-116228 GCF_040299565.1 Spirillospora sp. NPDC000708 | reverse complement strand
GAACTGACCCTCCCTTGGACGGCCGTCGCCCCCCGCACCTCTCGTTGAGCCGCGGGGGGGGGGCGGCATTGACGGGAGCCTTGCGGCGCCCCCCCGCCCGCCCACACCCCCCCCGCCCACCCGCCCCCCGCCCCCCCGCCGCCCCCCCCCGCCGACGTTCCGGATCAGGCGTACAGGCCGTCCAGCCAGTTCTGCCACGCCTTGCGCGTCGCGTCCTCGTCGCCGGACGCGCCGGCGGCGAACCGGTGCAGCGCGACCCCGACCGGCGCGCCCCACGCGTTGCGGCCGAAGAACCGGTACATCGCGTCGCCGGTGCGCAGGCCGAGGAAGTTCTCGTTCCGGAAGTCGACCACCGCGTCCACCTCGCCGGCGCCCGGCAGGTCCACCCGCACCCGGTCGCCCTCGGACGCGCCGTCCGCCGCCGACGCGCCCAGCCCGAGCGCCCGGCCGACCGTCTCGAACGCGTCCTTCGCCGTGGACGCCGCCGGGCCCTGCACGTCGGTGTGCACCGCCGGCATACCGGGGAAGTGCGTGACGTACTGCCGCAGCGTGTGCAGGTAGAAGTCGGTGTGCTTGTTCGCGCCGTCGTACTGGTCGTCCCAGTTCTCCACGAAGATCCCGCTGTGCACGTAGCGGACCCAGGACCGGCCGCCCTCGCGCGGCTCGATCAGGTGGTCGAGCTGGTTGAGCGACTGCCCGACCGCCTTCAGCTCCTCGGGGGACTCGGACCGGACGACCAGCCGGTGCGGCGGGTCCCAGGTGGCCACGGTCGAGCCGAAGCCCGCCGCGCCGCCCTCGCGCGGCTCGTACTCGGTCGGCCACAGCCACCCGGCCGTGTTCGCCGTGATCGCGTCCCAGATCCGCTCGGGCGGCGCGTCGACCTCGAACTCGCGGACGATCTCGAATTCCTTCGCCATGGCGTGCTCCTCGCTCCGGCGCGCTGCCCGCGCGCCCGTTCCGTTGGTGTGCCGTTCTGTTCGCGGCTCGTGTGCCGTCATGCCGTGCGGCGGCGGGTGGCCTTCAGGACCCGTCCGCGTCCGCCGCGCCGCGGTCCTGCTCGATGCCCGGCGGGCCGCCCTCCTCCGCCCGGCCTCCGGCGGCGGGCTCGGCCTTGAGGGAGGGGTGGAGGGCGATGACGACGCGGTGCGGGCGGCCGCCCTCCGCCGACGCGTCGTGGTACTTGCGCACCAGAGCGCCGACGCCGGCGGTCAGCTCCTCCACGAACGCCGCCCGGTCGGCGGCCGAGGCGAACCGGACCTCGCCGTCCAGCGCGTAGGTGGCCAGCCGCTTGTTCGCCCGCTCCGCACCGGTGATGAGCGCGCCGACGTCGCGGACCAGTCGCGCCGCCAGCGCCAGCAGCCAGCGCGCCGACAGTGCGTCGCGGTGCCGCGCGGGGTCGGGCTGCAGGCCCGGCAGCGCCAGCGGCGAGATCACGTACGACGCCGCCGTGGCGCGCATCAGCCGCTCGGTCATGTTGCCCTTGCGGCGCTCCTCGACCAGCTCCACCAGCCCGTGCCGCTCCAGCGCCCGCAGGTGGTAGTTCACCTTCTGCCGCGGCAGCCCGACCCGCGCGGCCAGCGCCGCCGCCGACAGCGGCTCGGCCAGCTCCGCCAGCAGCCGCGCCCGCATCGGGTCCAGCGACGCGGCCGCCGCCCCGGGCTCCTCGATCACCGTCACGTCCAGCATGCGTCCATCATGGGCACCGACAGTATGAGTTGTCAAGAAAAAAAAATTTGTCGGTGCCCCCCACGTGGGTGATCACTCCGGATCGGCGGCGCCTTCTCGGGTAGTGACCCCTCGACGCACGACGGCACGAGGCGGAGGAGGTCACGGTGGGAGGCACGGGCGGACGGGACTCGCTGCCGAAGGCGCTGCGCGACTACGCGCTGATCGCCGACGGGGAGCGCGGTGTCCTGGTCGGGCCGCAGGGCGAGTACGCCTGGATGTGCTTCCCCGCCTGGGACTCGCCCGCCGCGTTCGGCGGCCTGCTCGGCGGCCCCGGCGACTACGTCGTCCAGCCCGTCGCCGAGCGGTGGGTGTGGGGCGGCTACTACGAGGACCGCGGGCTGATCTGGCGCAGCCGCTGGGTGACCGGCGACGGGGGCATGGTCGAGTGCCGCGAGGCCCTCGCCCGCCCCGCCGACCGCGACCGCGCCGTGGTGCTGCGCCGCTGCCGGGCGGTGCGCGGCGCCGCCCGCATCCGCGCCGTGCTGGACGTGCGCGCCGGCGGCCGCCACGAGCGGATGCGGGACCTGCACCACCACGGCGGCGAATGGACGGCCCGCAGCGGCCCCGCCCGGATCCGCTGGCGCGGCGGCGACGAGGCGGTGGTGCGGGAGAACACCGACGGTGGGCCCGTCCTCGCCCTCACCTTCGACCTCGCCGAGGGCGAGTCCCGCGACCTGGTCCTCGAGATCGCCGAAGGCGCCTCCGAAGGCGCTCTGGACCCGGCCGCGCTCTGGGACGCCACCGAACGCGCCTGGCGCGACGACGTCCCGTCCTGCGAGGACACCATCGCCCCGCGCGACGCGCGCCTCGCCTACTCGGTGCTCACCGGGCTCACCAGCAGCGGCGGAGGGATGGTCGCCGCCGCGACCACCGCGCTACCGGAGCGCTCCGACGAGGGCCGCAACTACGACTACCGGTACGCCTGGATCCGCGACCAGTGCTTCGCCGGGCGCGCCGTCGCCGTGCACGGCGGGCCGCCGCGGCTGCTGCGCACCGCGGCCGAGTTCGTCGCCGCCCGCGTCCTCGCCGACGGCGACCGCCTCAAGCCCGCCTACACCGTCACCGGCGCGGACATCCCCGAGCAGCGGGACAGCGACCTGCCCGGCTACCCCGGCGCCACCGCCGTCACCGGCAACCGCGCCAGCTCCCAGTTCCAGCTGGACGCGCTCGGCGAGGCGCTGCTGCTGCTCGCGGCGGCCGCCGAGCGCGAGGCGCCCGGCCCCGAGCGGCTCGAGGCGGCCCGCGTCGCCGCCGACGCCGTCGCCCGCCGCTGGAAGGAGCCGGACGCCGGCATCTGGGAGACCCGCGACGACCTGTGGACCCACTCGCGGCTCAGCTGCGTCGCGGGCCTGCGCCGCGCCGCCCGGTTCCTGGCCGGGCCGGCGGAGGCGTCCTCCTGGAACGCCCTCGCCGACGCCGTCCTCGACGAGACCGCCCGCACCTCGCTCGCCCCGGGCGGACGGTGGAAACGGGCCCCCGGCGACGACCGCGTGGACGCCGCGCTGCTGATCCCGCCGCTACGCGGCGCCCTGCCGCACGACGACCCGCGCACCGTCGCCACCCTGGAGGCGGTCCGCTCGGACCTCGTCCAGGAGGGCTTCGTCTACCGGTACCGCGTCGGCGACGAGCCCCTCGGGGTCGCCGAGGGCTCCTTCAGCCTGTGCGGGTTCTTCCTCGCCCTCGCCGAGCACCGCCAGGGCGAGACCGCCCGCGCGCTGCGCACGTTCGAGCGGACCCGCTCCGGCTGCGCCACCAGCGGCCTGTTCTCCGAGGAGTACGACGTCCGGCAGCGGCAGCTGCGCGGCAACATCCCGCAGGCGTTCGTCCACGCGCTGCTGCTGGAGTCCGCCGCCCGCCTCGGGGGCTGACCGGCGTCAGGCGTCGGCGGGCTGCACGGCGGGAGCGGCCGCGCCGACCGCGCGCCTCCTCGTCTCCACCCCGAACGCCGCGACGACGAGCACCGCGAGCAGCAGCGGGACGGCGCCGAGCAGCGCGGTCGTGTTGATGGACGGCACCGTCGCGCCCACCACCAGCACGATCGTGACGACCACCCCGCCGAGCTTGCCGACCCCCGCCGACAGGCCCGAGCCGCGCGAGCGGATCCGCGTCGGGTAGATCTCCGAGCTGTAGGCGGCCAGCACCGCGGCGATCGTGGCGGTCCCGACGATCGGGCCGGCCAGCAGCACGTACAGCCACGTCCGGTCGTGCGCGAGGGACTCGCCGGAGAAGGAGAAGGCCACCAGCGCCGCCGCGGTCAGCGCGGTCAGCACGATGATCGTCTTCTTGGCGCTCCACAGCCCGTACATCGCGGCCGCGACGAACACCAGCGGCAGCCCCAGCAAGGAGGAGTCGCGCAGCGCCGCGTCGGCCGACTTCTGGGCCAGGCCGAGCCTCTGCAGGTTCGACGGGATCCACAGCTGGAACCCGTAGGTGACCAGGCCGATGCCCAGCCCCAGCACCACCACCGCGATGCTGAGCCCGGCGAACGGGGGCCGGAACAGCGGCGTGAAGCCGCCGCCGTGCGCGGCCTCCTGACGCTCCTCGGCGGGCGCCTCCCCGGCGGGCCCCGACGCTTCTGCCTCGGTCTCCGCCACGTCCTCGATGGCGCCGTACCGGGACATGATCGTGCGGGCCTCGTCCTCCCGGCCGTGCGCCAGCAGGAACCGCGGCGACTCGGGGATCCAGTGGTTCAGCGCGATCAGCAGCACCCCGGTCGGCATGCCGAGCAGCCACAGGATCCGCCACGAGTAGTGCGGGACCAGCGCCGATGACAGCGAACTGGTGATCGCGTAGGCCAGTGCGAGGTTCCCGCCGATCAGCACCATCACCCAGCCGCGGTGCCGGCCCGGGATCATCTCCGCCAGCAGCGAGAACGTGATCGGCAGCATGCCGCCCGCCGCCAGGCCCATCAGCAGGCACATCGCCAGGTTCCAGGAGAAGGACGGCATCGCCCCGCAGACCGCGGTGGTCACGAACATCACCCCGGCCAGCAGGATGGAGGAGCGCCGCCCGATGCGGTCGCCGAGCCAGCCCCACAGGAACGAGCCGGCGACCGTCCCGGTCAGGCCGAACAGCGGCAGCAGCGCGACCGGCCAGTGCCCGCCGGGGTTGAGGGCCGACTTCAGCCCGTACTCCTTGCCCATCCCCGGCGCCACGAACGACAGCGTGATCGGCTTCATCGCGTCGATCGTCACCGCCGTCGTCATGACGATGACGAGCCCGATGTGCGCCCGCCGGAACGGCGCGTCGTGCGCCGCGCGGACGCGCACCTCGCCGTCGCGGCGGGACGCGGCGAGACCGCGCGGGATGAGCCCGTACGCGGTGAGCGCCAGGCCGACCACGATGAGCGCCATCCCGGTCAGCATCGGGGCGTCCATCGACATCCCGCGCATGGTGTAGTGCATGTCCGCCGAGTCGATGTACATCGGCAGGTGCAGGGCGACGCCCGCGACGCAGGCGATGAACCCGGTCCAGAAGGCGGGCGGATGGGCGAAGGTGATACCGCCCATGGGCCGTGTTCGCATCGGTGTCCTTTCGGAGGGGGCGGCCGGGGACCCGGCCGCGGTGGGAGCGCCGTCAGGCACGGTGGATGTGACGCGGCGGGCGCCCGCCCGGTGCGCGTCCGGTTCCGGCCAAGCCGAATCAGACCTTCCGGTTGGACTCGAACCGGAACGTGCGGGTCAGGCCGACCCGGACGGTCGCGCCCGGCGCCAGCTCGACCGGGGTGTCGGGCGGCAGCCGGACGAAGTCCGCGGCACCGGGCGCGCGCACCGCCGTCCCGTTGGCCGATCCGAGATCGACCACGTTGACCTGCCATTCCTCCAGCCGGACGAGGACGTGCCGGCGGGAGATCGACTCCTCGGCGTCGGTCATCCGGAGCGGGTGCGCGCGGCCCTCGGCGACCTCGGGCGCCCGGTCGGGGCGCCGCCCGATGAGGTGGTCGTCCTCGAGCGGGACCGCCTGCCCGTCGTCCAGCAGCAGCACGCCGAGCGGCGGCCGCGGCCCGTGGAACGGCGACAGCGTGAGCTGGAGCATCGAGATCCCGCAGACCGCGCAGTAGTGCGCGCGCGGGTCGTTGAAGTGCTCGTTCTTGCAGTTGACCCCGAGCACCTGCGGCCCGCCGGGGCGCCGCTTCGGATGCCGGCGGATCAGGCTGACCCTCTCGCGCGGCGGCTCCTCGGTGCCCGCGGCCGACACGCCGTCGACCGGCGTCGGCGGCAGCGGCGGCGCCGGCTCGGCCGTCGTCGGCCGGGCGGGCGCGACCGGCCGCGGCACGGACGGCGCAGGTGGCGCGGACGGCGCGGGCGGCGCGGACGGCGCGGGCGCGGCGGCCGGGCGGCGCACCGCGCGGCGCAGGCCGCCGCCGCGGACCACGCCCGAGGCCAGCCGCAGCCGCGGCTCGGCCCGGCCGGCGCCGCCCAGCGTCAGCTCCAGGCTCGCCACCGGCCCCTCGACGGTCCGCTCGGACGGTTCGTGCGGGCCGCCGCCGACCCGGACCTCGTCGCCGTCCGCGAGCATCACCCGCGCCGCGGCCTCGCCGCTGACCAGCACCGCGAGCCCCGACCGCCCGGACGGCCCGGCGACCGCGCACGCCGGCGGCCGGGCCCCGGCGCGGCCGGCCAGCGCCCGCGCGGCGCGGCGCACGAGCTCGGCCCCGTCGCCGCCCGCCTCCGCGACCTCCTGCAGCGCATTCAGCAGCGCGTCCACCAGCGGCGCCGTCACCGCGTCGGGCGCCGCGCACACCAGCGACAGCTCGCCCTCCTGCGCGACGAGACCGTCGCCGGGCAGCGGCCGCGCGAACGCCCGCGCCCCGCCGGTCACAGCAGCCGTCCGCCGCGCAGCCTCCACCGCACGGAGAGCACCCGCATGGGCCCGTTGAGGAACAGCCACTGGCCGAGCCACACGACCACGAACATCGTCACGAACATCGACGCCGACACATGGTCTCCGATGCCGGGAACGAGCCCGGTGTTCAGCAGCAGCCACATCACGGCGCCCTCCGGGACCATGGTGACCAGCCCGAACAGCGTCGGCCAGTCCTTGTCCCAGCGGAACTGCATCAGCAGGTGGTACAGCAGCTCCCACACCAGGCCCACCGCCATCACGGCGAGGAGCATCAGGAACGCCGTCCGGTACGCCGTGCCGAGCGAGCCCGGCCTGCCCGGCAGCACCGGGACGACCAGCGCGGTCAGCAGCGCGCCGACCGTGGCCAGCACGAAGATCCGCGTCTGCAGGCGTCCGGCGAGGGTGGGGATCACGGTGGGAGCTCCTGCGTGGGGGAGGGCGTGGAGGGAGGCGGGACCGGGGGAGGGGAGCGGGACGGGCGGCGGGTCAGAGGGGACGGCCCCTCATCCACCTGATCCACTGGCCGGTCGACCGCACCGGGCCGAGCCGCGAGCAGAACCCGCGCCGGGCCAGGTCCTCGGCGATGTCCAGCGCCGCGGTCTGCATGCCGAGGAAGCTGTCCACGGCGGGGAAGTGGTTGCCCGCGGCGGCGGCGCCGGAGGCGTACAGCACCCCGCCCTCGCTCTCGGCGCCGAGCACCTCGAAGTGCTCGCCGACCGCGAGACGGCCCGCGCCGTTGCGCCGCGCGCCGCCGTACTGCAGCAGGTCGGCCAGCACCCGGTGCTCGGGCATGTCGGCCTCCAGCCCGGTGCAGTCGATGATGAAGTCGGAGGTGTAGCGGCCGAGGCGCCCGTCGTCGCTGCGGGTGAGCGACACCAGCCGCCCGTCCGGGGTCGGCTCGACCCGGTCCACCACGGCCTGGAACGGGTGGTACCAGCCGCCGGCGCGGCCCTGCCGCATCTGCTCCTGCCAGCGGCGCAGCCGCGGCGTGGTCGTCCCGCCGACGGCCTTGGACAACTCGGCGCGCCGCTCCGGCCCGGCGCGCCGGAACTGCGCCTTCAGCTGCCCCCCGAACGCCGACTTCGGCAGCGTGAACGCCTGGTATGCCCAGCCGTCGCCGCCCTTGCGCCGCATCCACGGCCCCGAGCCGTGCGCGCCGGTGACGAACGTGCGGAACATGTGGACGATCTGCGTCTGCAGCCCGTACCGCTCCCGGTCGTCCATCAGCCGCTGCAGCACGCGGGACGCGACGATCCCGGCGCCGCGCACCACGACCACGCCCGGACGCGATTTCAGCGTCTCGTACACGTGCTCGTGCGGCTCGTAGGCGTTGACGACGCGGTGGTAGTCGTTGTGGGTCTCGCGGAACTGCTGCAGGTCGGGCAGGAACTTCAGGCCGGGGTAGCCGACCGCCAGGTGCACGTACTGCGACCGCATCACGACACGCTTGGTCGCGGACGTGCCCGGCGGCGGCGTCAGGACGGTGAAGTAGCCGCCGCCCGCGCGGCGCCGCACCATCCGCACCTGCCCCTTGGAGAGCATCTGCCAGTAGGAGATTCGCTCGGCCTCACGGCGGACGGTCTCGAACACCGTGGCGGCGCGGGGGCTGAAGAAGTCGCTGAGGATCGGCTCGGTCAGCACCTGCCACAGCAGCTTGACCGACTTGTCCCGCCACGCCTCGTGCAGCGCGTAGGACGGGAAGCCCCAGATGTTGTCGGGCCGGGCCCCGGCGTCGGAGCGGATCCGCTCGCCCGCCGGAAGCTGCGACACCCGGGTCAGGTACTCCCACGACTGCCAGGGCGCGTCCCGGCTGGACAGCACCCGGATGGCGCCCGCCGCGACCCCCTGGATCCGCAGGACGTCCACCAGCGTGAACGAGCCGAGCCCGCCGCCGACCGTGACCAGCGGCACGTCGTACAGCGGGATGCCCGCGGACTGGACCTGCCGGTCGTGCCAGACCGGCGATCGGAGCAGCTCGGGCGTGAGATCACCAGCTGGTCGGGCACCCTGCAACGACGTCCCCCGCGACAAGATCAAATGAATCGGCCGACACCTTATCCCAAAGCGGGCGCCCGGCAGGCGCGATCGCGGAGGCCGGAAGCGGCGCCGCCGCGTCGGGCGCGCCGCTGCGCCCTCGGATTGAATCGCGCGACCCGGGTATGCGCTCCTGCATGTCTGTATCGGCGGAGCGACTGCGTCAGGTGGGCAAGCTGGGAGCGGGTAGGCACGCGAGGCGGGACGGGAACGGGGAGGGCCCCGGCGGCGAGGGGGAGTGGAGGACGGCGGCGCTGCGCCGCGACCTGGCCGACCGGGTGGACGGCGAGGTCCGCTTCGACCCCGGATCGCGGGCCGCCTACGCGCACGACTCCTCGAACTACCAGCAGCCGCCGATCGGCGTGGTGGTGCCCCGCACCGTCGAGGCCGGCGCCGAGGCGGTCGCCGTCTGCGCCGAGCACGACGTCCCGGTGCTGTCGCGCGGCGGCGGGACGAGCCTGGCCGGGCAGTGCTGCAACACCGCCGTCGTCATCGACTGGTCGAAGTACTGCCGGAACCTGATCTCCGTCGACCCGAAGCGGCGGACCGCGATCGTCGAGCCCGGCGCGTGCCTGGACGACCTCAACGAGGCGCTGTCGGAGCACGGGCTGATGGTCGGGCCGAAGCCGTCCACCCACGACACCTGCACGATCGGCGGGATGATCGGCAACAACTCGTGCGGCGCGTCGGCGCAGGCGTACGGGAAGATGGTCGACTCGGTGGTCCGGCTGGAGGTGCTGACCTACGACGGCGTGCGGATGTGGGCCGGGCCGACCTCCGACGAGGAGTACGAGCGGATCCAGGCCGAGGGCGGCCGCCGCGCCGAGATCTACCGGGCGCTGCGCGCGCTCCGCGACGACGGCATGGAGCTGATCCGCACCCGCTACCCCGACATCCCGCGCCGCGTGTCCGGCTACAACCTCGACTCGCTGCTGCCCGAGAAGGGCTTCGACGTCGGGCGCGCCCTGGTCGGGTCGGAGTCGACGCTGGTCACCGTGCTGCGCGCGGAGATCCGCCTGGTGCCGGTCCCGCCGTACCAGTCGCTGGCGGTGCTCGGCTACGACGACATCTTCGCGGCCGGCGACGCCGTGAAGCGCGTCCTGCCCGCCGAGCCGCTCGCGCTCGAGGGCATGGACGACACGCTCCTCGACCTCGCCAGGCGGGACAAGCTCGCCGGGCCCGCCGTCCTGAAGGACATGCCCGAGGGCGCCGGCTGGCTCATGGTCCGGTTCGGCGGCGACACCAAGGACGAGGCCGACCGGCGCGCCCACGACCTCATCGAGCGGCTGGAGAACGAGCCGGACCCGCCGCACTGCACCTTCGTGCACGACCCCTCGCTCGAGGAGCGGCTCTGGAAGGTCCGCGAGGCCGGGCTCGGCGCCACCGCCTACCCGCCCGGGCAGCCCGACACCCACGAGGGCTGGGAGGACTCGGCCGTCCCGCCCGAACGGCTCGGCGACTACCTGCGCGACTTCCAGAGGCTCATCGACGAGTTCGGCTACGGCCCCGTCGCGCTCTACGGCCACTTCGGGCAGGGCTGCGTGCACACCCGCATCCCGTTCGACCTGGAGGACGAGAAGGGCACCGGCAACTACCGCAGGTTCATCGAGCGCGCCGCCCGCCTCGTCGTCGACTACGGGGGGTCGCTGTCCGGCGAGCACGGCGACGGCCAGTCCCGTGGCGAGCTGCTGCCGCTGATGTTCGGCGACGAGGTCGTCCGGTTGTTCGGGATGCTCAAGGCGATCTTCGACCTGCGCGGGAAGATGAACCCGGGCAAGGTCGTCCACCCCTACCGCCTCGACGACAACCTCGACCACCTCGGCTACGACCCGGCCGAGCCGGAGACCCATTTCTCCTTCCCCGACGACAAGCACCGCTTCACCCACGCGGCGGCCCGCTGCGTCGGCATCGGCAAATGCCGCGCCTCCTCGGGCGGCGTCATGTGCCCGAGCTACCGGGCGACGGGGGAGGAGGAGCACTCGACCCGCGGCCGCGCCCGCATCCTGATGGAGATGATGCGCGGCATGCCGCAGGACGGCACGCCCGATCCGGCGGTGCCCGGGCCCGGCGGCGCCGCCGTCATCACCGACGGGTGGCGGTCCGAGGACGTCCGCGACGCCCTGGACCTGTGCCTGGCCTGCAAGGGCTGCCGCAGCGACTGCCCGGTCAACGTCGACATGGCGACCTACAAGGCCGAGTTCCTGTCCCACCACTACGCCGGGCGGATCCGCCCGGCGGCGCACTACACGATGGGCTGGCTGCCGCTGTGGGCGAAGATGGCCTCGGTGGCGCCCGGCGCGGCCAACACCGCCTTGAACGTCCCCGGCCTCGACCGGGTGGTCAAGCGGCTCGGCGGCATCGCCCCGGAGCGGCGGATGCCGCGCTTCGCCTCCGAGCGCTTCACCGACTGGTTCAAGCGCCGCCCGGCGCGCACCGGCGGCCGCCGGGTCGTGCTGTGGCCCGACACGTTCACCAACAACTTCCACCCGCACATCGCCAAGGCCGCCGTCCGCGTGCTGGAGGCGTCCGGGTACCAGGTGGAGGTGCCGCCGGTCCCGATGTGCTGCGGCCTGACCTGGATCTCCACCGGCCAGCTCGGCGTCGCGGCGCGCGTGCTGCGCCGCACCGCCGACGCGCTGGCGCCGCGGCTGCGCGAGGGGATCCCCGTCGTCGGCCTGGAGCCGAGCTGCACCGCCGTCTTCCGCGCCGACGCGCCCGAGCTGATGGAGGGCGACCGCGTCGAGGACGACGTGAAGCGGCTGCGGGACCAGACCCGCACCCTCGCCGAGCTCCTCGACGAGCACCAGGAGGAGTCCGGCGGCCCCTCGCCCGGCGCGTCCCACGACGTGCTCGCCGGGCTGGACCGGCCGAAGGTCCGCGCGATCGCCCAGCCGCACTGCCACCAGCACGCCGTCATGGGGTTCGGCACCGACGAGCGCGTCCTCGCCCGCGCCGGCGTGCAGGTCGACACGCTCGACGTCGGCTGCTGCGGCCTCGCCGGGAACTTCGGCTTCGAGAACGGCCACTACGAGGTCTCCACCAAGATCGCCGAGCAGGGTGTGTGGCCCGCCGTCAAGGACGCCGGGCCCGGCACCACCGTGCTGGCCGACGGGTTCTCCTGCCGGACGCAGATCGAGGCGGGCACCGGCGCCCGGCCCCGCCACCTCGCCGAACTGCTCGCCGACCTGCTCCCGGACGGCGCCGGCCGGGACTGAGGACCCGCCGCCCCCGCCCTCCGCGCGCCGGGCGGGGGCGGCGCTGGCGGCGCCGGGCACCGGGGCGGTAGAAAGTCGTCATGACCGTGGAAGCGGACGGGGGCGCCGACGAGGTCACCTCGGCGCTGCTGACCGCGTCGCGGCTGCTCGTGGCGATCTCCGCGCGGTCCCTCGCCGCCGTCGAGGACGCCGTCACGCCGCCGCAGTTCCGCCTGCTGGTCGTGCTGTCGGCGCAGGGGCCGGCGAAGTTGGTCACGCTCGCCGGTCTGCTGGAGGTCAACCCCTCCACCGCGCTGCGGATGGTCGACCGGCTGGCCGCCGCCGGCCTGGTCGACCGGCGGGCCAGCCCCGCGAGCGGCCGGGAGGTGCGCATCCAGCTCACCGCCGCGGGCCGCGCCATCGTCGGCGACGTCACCGCCCGGCGCCGCGCCGACATCGCCGCGGTCGTCTCCCGGATGCCGCCCGAGCAGCGTCGCGCGCTGGTCGCCGCGCTGCGCGCCTTCAACGACGCGGGCGGCGAGCCGCCCGTCAGGAACCTGGCCCGCCTCGGCTGGACCTGACCGACCGCCCGGGCGGCCCGCCCGGGCGGCCCGCCCGCCGCACAGCCGCGCGGCACGACCAGCGCCCACGACTTGACGGAGCCGTGCCCCTGCCAGGGCAGATGGTCGGCGATGTGCCCGAACGACGGGCCCGCCTCGCCGTTCAGCAGCGTCACCTCCGTGACCGGCCCGGACGGCAGCCGCGCGCAGAACGTGAAGACCCAGACCGGGCGGTCCGGCAGCGCGTATCCGGTGAACAGCTCCTCGATCACCACCCGCGTCGGCGGGCGGTCCGCCATCGCCGACCGGTCGGCGTCGGTCAGGCCGCCGAAGTCGCGCGTCGCGACCGGCCCGTAGAACACCTCCGCCTTGCGGTCGCCGCCCTCCAGCGGCTCCGCGGTGGCGTGCGCGGCGAGGTCGCTACCGGGCAGCAGGGCGGCGGCGAACACCGGGAACACCGTGTGCGTCCAGCCGTCGAGCGCGTCGGCGGCCGGATGCCGGTCGGTGCCCGGCACGCCCACCGCCTGGTCCCAGGCGAACATCCCGCCGAAGCTCGGATGCGACACCCCGATCGGCAGCTGGACGAGCCCGTTGTCCTGCGGCTGCGGCGCGGCGATCGCGATCCGCACGCCCGTCCCCGCCACGTCGACCTCCGCGCCGTCCGCCGCCGCGGGCAGCCCGTGCCCCTCCGCCAGCAGCCGCGCGAGCAGGCCCGCGATGTCCTCCGCCCCCATGTCCATGATGATCACCGTAGCGGGGCGGAGATGGAGGTACCCGCCGTTTCCCCGAACCGCGCCGGCGGCCGCGCCGTCGTTGGGAGAGCGGTCGTCGGGGGACGGCCGTCAGGAGGTCAGGGCGACGAGCTCCTCCAGGGTCGCGCCGAGCGGCGCGTCCAGCGTCACCAGCGCGTGCGGGTCGCCGCGCGTCGCGCCCCGGTTGACGATCGCCACGGGGACGGAGTGCCGCGCCGCGTGCCGGACGAACCGGTACCCCGACAGCACCGTCAGCGACGACCCGAGCACCAGCAGCGTCCCGGCGGACTCGGTCAGCGCGTAGCAGTCGCGGACCCGCGCGGGCGGCACGTTCTCGCCGAAGAAGATCACGTCGGGCTTCAGCAGCCCGCCGCAGCGCAAGCAGTCCACCGTCCGGAAGGAGGCGACGTCGGCGTCCGACAGCACCGCGTCGCCGTCCGGGTTGATCATGTCGGGGCGGGCGTCCCAGCCGGGGTTCGCGGCGCGCAGCCGCTCCTCCAGCCGCGTGCGCGGGGTGCGCTCGCCGCAGCCCAGGCACACCACCCGGTCGAGGCCGCCGTGCAGCTCGACGACGCCGTCCGCGCCCGCCGCCTGGTGCAGCCCGTCGACGTTCTGGGTGATGATCCCCGCGAGCAGGCCGCGCCGCTGCAGCTCGGCGACCGCGCGGTGGCCCGCGTTGGGGCGGGCGCCGGCGATGTGCCGCCAGCCGAGATGGCTGCGCGCCCAGTACCGGCGCCGCGCCTCCGCGTCCCCGGTGAAGCGCTGGTAGGTCATCGGCTCGGCGCGCCGCCGCCGGCCGGTCTCGCCCCGGTAGTCCGGAATGCCTGACTCGGTGGAGAGTCCCGCGCCGCTGAGCACCACCACGTCGCCGTCGGCGACCAGGTCCGCGAGCACCGCCAGTCCGGGGGCCGTTTCCGACCGATCTTCTACAACCTGCGTCACCTCTCCATGGTGCACGACGGGGCGGTTGACCGCCCGTCCTGACAGACGGTGACCGTCCGCCCGTGGTGAACGGAGCCGATCTTGACCGCGTTGACTGACTCTTTCCATGCGCTGACCGGGATATGTGCAGGTCAGGTGCGCGTATGACGGAGTTCGAGCAACTTTCCACCAGGTGATGACCGAAGTCGGTCATGAGTGCTACGTTCCCCTGCGTGACCTCGAGCAAGCGACGCGCGCAGATCGTGTCCTCGCTGCGCACGAAGGGGGCGGCGTCCGTCAAGGAGCTGGCCGAGAGCCTTCAGGTGAGCGAGTCGACGATCCGCCGGGACCTGGACCTGCTGGACCGCAACGGTGAGCTCGTCCGCACCTACGGCGGTGCGGCGCTGACCCCGCGGGCGGCGGTGCCGGAGGTCTCCTTCGCGGTGTCGGCCGAGCACGACAGCGCCGAGAAGGAGGCGGTGGCGGCGCGGGCCGCCGCCCTGGTCGAGGACGACATGGTCGTCGTGCTGGACATCGGCACCAGCACCCGGCTGATCGCCCGGCACCTGCGCGGCCGCCCGGTCACCGTGATCACCGCGAACCTGGCCGTGCTGGACGAGCTGCGCGACGACGAGGCCGTGCGGCTGTGCCTGCTCGGCGGCGTGGTCCGGCGCAACTACCTGACGCTGGTCGGGTCGCTGACCGAGACCGCGCTCCGCCAGGTCCGCGCCGACCTCGTGTTCCTCAGCTGCACCGGGGTGCGGCCGAACGGGCTCGTGGTCGACGACATGGAGGTCGAGACCCCGATCAAGCAGGCGATGATCGAGTCCGCGGACCGGGTCGTGCTCGTCGCCTCCGAGGCCAAGTTCCCCGGCACCGGCTCGCTGCGCGTGTGCTCCCTCGCGCAGGTCGACGCGCTCGTCACCACGGCCGGGGCCGATCCCAAGACTCTCGAGCTCTGCCGGCAGGCGGGCGGGAAGGTGTTCATCGCATGAAGCTGGCCATTCTCGGCGGCGGCGGGTTCCGGGTGCCCTACGTGTACCAGGCCCTGCTGCGCGACCACGGCTCCCCGCGCATCGAGGAGGTCTGGCTGCAGGACTCCGACGCCGGGCGCCTCGACGGCATGGCGGCGGTGCTGGCCGCGCTCGCGGACGAGGACGCGGGCGGGGCCGGCGCGGCGCCGAAGGTGTTCACCTCCACCGAGCTGGACAAGGCGCTCGAAGGCGCCGACTTCGTCTTCGCCGCGATCCGCGTCGGCGGGCTCGCCGGGCGGGTCTGCGACGAGCGCGTGGCGCTCGACCTGGACGTGCTCGGGCAGGAGACCACCGGCCCCGGCGGCCTGGCCTACGGGCTGCGCACCATCCCGGTGATGCTCGACATCGCGCGCCGGGTGAAGGCGCTCGCGCCGGACGCCTACGTCATCAACTTCACCAACCCCGCGGGCATGATCACCGAGGCGATGCAGTCGGTGCTCGGCGACCGGGTCCTCGGGATCTGCGACACCCCGTCGGGGCTCGGCACCCGGGTCGCCGCGGCGCTCGGCCTCGACCCGTCCCGCGTGCAGCTCGACTACGTCGGCCTCAACCACCTCGGCTGGATGCGCCGCATCCTGCACGACGGCGTGGACGTGCTGCCGCGGCTGCTCGCCGACGACGACCTGCTCGGCTCGCTGGAGGAGGGCGTGGTGTTCGGCCGCGACTGGCTCCGCGACCTCGGGGTGATCCCGAACGAGTACCTGTACTACTACTACTTCAACCGCGAGGCGGTCCGCGCCACCCTCGACGCCCCCCAGACGCGCGGCGAGTTCCTCGCCAAGCAGCAGGCGGCGTTCTACGAGCGGATCGCCGCGGCGTCCGGCGGCGCGGCGATGGAGCTGTGGCGGGAGACGGTCGCGTCGCGCAGCGCGAGCTACATGGCGGAGATGAAGGGCGCTGACACCGGGACCGAGCTGGCGGGGCACGCCGGCGTCGACCCGGTCGACGAGGGCTACGCCGGCGTCGCGCTGAGCGTGATGGCCGCGATCAGCCGCAACGAGCCCGCCACGATGATCCTGAACGTCCGCAACGGGACGACGGTGCGCGCCCTGCCCGAGGACGCCGTGGTGGAGGTGCCGGTGCTGGTGGACGCGGGCGGCGTGCACCCGCTGACGCTCGCGCAGCCCGACCTGCACCAGGCCGGCCTGATGCAGCAGGTCAAGGCCGTCGAGCGGCTGACGATCAGCGCCGCGCGGACCGGCTCGCGGGCCGAGGCCGCCAAGGCGTTCGGGCTGCACCCGCTGGTCGACTCGGTGTCGGTGGGGCGGCGGCTGCTGGACGGCTACGCCGCCCGCATCCCGGAGGTCGCGGCCGTGTTCGCGGGCGGGACGTGACGGGCCGCAGGCCGGCCGCGGCACCGCCGCCCGACCCGGCCCGTACCCCACCCTGTTTTGTCCTGACAACCGGTCATCCTGGTCCCATCTCTGACGGCCCTCGTGAGGAGGCGCAATGACAGCAGGAACCCTGCGCGGGGCCCCGGCCGCCGGCGAGCGCGGCGCGGCCGCCGCCCCGTCCGGCGGCGAGACCGGGGCCCCCGGCCGCCCGCCCGAGCCCTCGCTGGCCGACCCGTGCGCCGAGCGCGGCGCGGTGACCGAGCGGCTGCTGGCGGAGCGCGCGGACGGCGCCGAGGGGCCGGCGCCCGACCTGGACGTGTTCCTGTCCGGCCAGGTCTTCATGGACATGATCTTCACCGGGCTGCCCGGCCTGCCGCCGCCCGGCACCGAGCTGTTCACCGACGGGCTCGGCTCGGCGCCCGGCGGCATCGCCAACATCGCGGTGGCGATGAGCCGGCTCGGGCTGCGCGTCGGGCTCGCCGCCCCGTTCGGCGACGACCTGTTCGGCGCCTACCTGTGGCGGACCCTCGCCGAGCAGGAGGGCGTGGACCTCGGCCACTCCCGCCGCGTCCCCACCTGGCCCACGCCGGTCACGGTGTCGCTGGCCTACGACTCCGACCGCAGCATGGTCACCTACGCCAAGCCCGTCCCGGACATCGGCTCCGCCGACGGCCCCTACGAGGAGGTGCTCGGGTCGGCGCCGCCGTCGGCGCGGGCCTGCTTCATCGACATCGAGCGGCCGGTGCCCGCGTGGGCGCGGGACATGCGCGCCGCCGGCACCACGGTCTTCGCCGACCTGGGCTGGGACGCCACCGAGACCTGGTCCAGCGAGGTGCTGGACCGGCTGGAGCACGTCGACGTGTTCCTGCCCAACGCGGTCGAGGCGATGGCCTACACCCGCACCGCCTCGCCCGAGGCCGCCGCCCGCGCCCTGTCGGAGCGCGTCCCGGTGGTCGTGGTCAAGCGCGGCGGCGCCGGCGCGATCGCGATCGACTCGCGCAGCGGCGAGGTCGCCGAGACCGACGCGCTGCCGGTCCGGGCGCTGGACGCCACCGGAGCGGGCGACGTGTTCGGCGCCGGGTTCCTGTTCGGCACCCTCGCCGGGCTCCCCCTGGACGAGCGGCTGAAGTTCGCCAACCTGTGCGCGGGCCTGTCGGTCCGGCACCGCAGCGGCTCGCTCGGCGCCCCCTGCTGGGGGGAGATCGCCGCGTTCGGCGAGTCCGGCGAGGTCCCCGAGGAGGTGCTGGAACCGTACGCGTTCGTCGTCGACTACATTCCCGACTCGGCGACCGACACCGTCGTGCGCGCCGAGCCGACGCTCCGCGACGACCTGCAGCACTCGTCCTGACGGATCGTCCCAGCCCCCCGCCCCACCCCAGGATCCGTGCCGGCCCGGCCCCCGAGCCGGCACGGGACAGCAGCACAGAAAGGAGCCGCAGGAATGCCGACGCTCATGAGACGGAGCACGGTCGCCGCGGCGGCGGCCCTGGTGACCGCGCTCGCCGCCGCCTGCGCGCCGGGCTCGTCGGACGACAAGCCGGCGAGCAAGGCGCCCGCGGCGGTCAGCACCGACGTCGCCAAGGCCGGCAACGTGACCCTCACCGTCTGGGACCAGGAGGTCCAGGGCGGCCTGAAGGAGCAGATCGAGAAGCTCAACGCCCAGTTCGAGGCCAAGTACCCGAACGTGAAGATCAAGCGGGTCTCGCGCTCCTTCAGCGACCTGCAGAAGACGCTGCGGCTCGCGCTGTCGGGCAGCACCCCGCCCGACGTCGTCGAGGCCAACCAGGGCTACGCGGCCATGGCCCAGTACGTCAAGGACGGCATGCTGCTGCCGCTCGGCGCCTACGACCAGGCGTACGGGTGGTCCAAGCGGTACCCGAAGGGCCTGCTGGACCTGAACAGCGTCACCAAGGACGGCAAGCTCATCGGGTCGGGCGACCTGTACGGCGTCTCGCTGAACGGCGAGATCGTCGGGCTCTACTACAACAAGGAGAAGCTCGCCAAGCTCGGCATCCAGCCGCCGAAGACCTGGGACGAGTTCGAGCAGGCGCTCGCCACCGCCAAGGGCAAGGGCGAGGTGCCGATCGCGTTCGGCAACCTGGAGAAGCTGCCCGCGATGCAGCTGTACGGCATCCTGCAGGACGCCGCGACCGGCAAGGAGGCCGTCCGCAAGCTGGTGTTCGGCACCGGCGGCTCCTGGACGGACGCCTCGAACGTGCAGGCCGCGCAGAAGCTCGCGGACTGGGCGAAGAAGGGCTACCTCACCAAGGACTCCAACTCGGTGAAGTGGGACGACACCCCGGTGAACTTCGCCAAGGGCGAGGGCGTGTTCATGTTCGGCGGCACCTGGTGGGCGCCGGACCTGAACGACCGGATGAAGGACAAGGTCGGCTTCGCGCTGCCGCCCGCGCCGCAGGCGGGCGCGCCCGTGGCGACCATGGGCGGCGAGAGCCTGCCGTGGTCGATCACCTCCAAGTCCAAGCACGCCGACGTCGCCGCCGCCTACATCAACTTCATCACCTCGCCGGAGGCGATGAACGTGGCGGTGCAGGCCGGCAGCCTTCCCGTGCTGCCCGCCACCACGCAGCCGGACAAGCCGCTGATGAAGGAGGTGTCGACGGCCTGGGCCGAGCTCAGCAAGAACGACGGCACCACCCCCTACATCGACTACACGACCCCGACGTTCACCGACGCGTTCGGTGGTCCGCTGCAGGGCGTCGTCGCCGGCAAGAAGTCCGCGCAGGAGGCCATGAAGGCGGCCCAGGACGACTACACCGCCTTCCAGAAGAAGAAGTAGTGACGACCGGCCCGGCGTGACCGCCGGACCCGCCGCCGCCCGGCACCCCCGGCGCGGCGGCGGGGCACCGGCCGCCCCGCGCGGAACGCGAGGGCGGCCCGCGCCGACGAGGTGACAGCGAGGAGCGCGCAGATGACGACCGTCGCGCGGCAGAAGACCCCCGAGCCGGGGCCCGAGGCGCCCGGCACGAGCAACGGGCGGCCCGCAGGCCGCCGGGCCCGGTCCCGGCCGCCGGGGGAGCCCCGCTCCGTCGGCTGGCTGTACGTGCTGCCGGCCCTGGTGGTGTACGGGGCGTTCCTGCTGTGGCCGCTGGTGCGGGGGGCGCAGTTCTCCCTCTACCACTGGGACGGCATCGGCCCGGCGACCTGGGCCGGGCTGTCCAACTACACCGCCACCTGGACCGACCCGACGCTGCGAGGCGCGTTCGGGCACCTGCTGATCCTGATCGTGTTCTACGCGATCCTGCCGTGCTGCATCGCGTTCGTGCTGGTCGCCATCATGTCCAGGACGAAGATCCGCGGCCTGACGTTCTTCCGCACCGTGCTGTTCATGCCGCAGGTCATCGCGATGGTCGCGGTCGCCGTGGCGTGGCAGTGGGTGTACTCCACGCACGGGCCCGTCAACACCGTCCTCGGCTGGCTGCACGACATCGGGCTGCCCGACTGGCGGCACGGCTGGCTCGGCGACTTCACCTTCGCGCTGCCCGCCATCGGGCTCGTCGGCACGTGGGTGGAGATCGGCCTGGCGCTGGTGCTGTTCCTGGCCGGCGTGCAGAAGATCCCCCGGGAGCTGTACGAGGCGGCGCGGATCGACGGCGCCGGGGCGATCCGGGAGTTCTTCACCGTCACCCTGCCGGGGCTGCGCCGCGAGCTGTCGGTGGCGCTGACGCTCACCACGATCATGGCGGTGCGCAACTTCGACCTCATCTACATGGCCACCGCCGGCGGCCCGGGCGACTCCACGAAGGTGCCCGCCTACGAGGTCTACAACCGCACGTTCAACACCGGCGAGGTCGGCCTCGGCTGCGCGATCGGCGTCACCCTGGCCGTGCTGGCGTTCGCGATCACCGCGGGCATCGGCCGCCTCGTCGAGGGGAGGGGCGAATGAGCAGGCGCTACGAGCGGATCCTGAACCACGCCGTACTGGCGCTGTTCGCGGTGATCGCCCTGTTCCCGATGATCGGCATCGTCGCGCAGGCGCTGAAGCTGCCAGGCGAGCTGTCGTTCGACACCTTCCGGGTGGCCTGGACCGAGGGCCACTTCGCCGCCTACCTGCGCAACAGCGTCGTCGTCACCGCCGTCACGGTGGTGCTGGCCAGCGTCTTCTCGATCATGTCCGGGTACGCGCTCGGCGTCATGCGTTTCCGCGGCGCGGGGGCGGTGTTCCTGCTGTTCCTGGCGGGCCTCACCATCCCCACCGAGGCCGTCGTCGTGCCGCTCTACTTCGACCTGCGCTCGGCCGGGCTGGACAACACCTACGCCGGGCTGATCCTGCCGCAGGTCGCGATGTCGGTCGCGTTCGGCACGTTCTGGATGCGCGCCTACTTCCGCAGCGTCCCGCCCTCGCTGATGGAGGCGGCCCGGATGGACGGCGCGTCGAGCTGGACGACCCTGTGGCGGGTGCTGGTGCCGATCGGCCGGCCGGCGATCCTCACCATGGTCGTGCTGATCACCATGTGGACCTGGAACGAGTTCCTGCTGCCGCTGGTGATCGTGAACTCCGACGAGGGGCTGCGCACCGCGCCGCTCGGGCTGTCGTTCTTCCAGGGCGCGCACAAGACCGACTACGCACTGCTCATGGCGGGCGCGCTGATCATCGCCGCGCCCATCGTGATCGTCTATGTCTTCCTGCAACGGCGGTTCATTGCAGGGATGCTCTCGGGGGCCATCAAGGAGTAGGGAGTCCGGGGCCGCCCCCCAGCGGCCCCGCAACGGAACAGGAGAGTTCATGCGAAGACTCGCCCTACCCGCCGTCCTGTCCGCCGCGCTGGCGGGCTCGGCCATCGCGCTGGCCGGCCCGCCCGCGCAGGCGCGGACGGCACCGTCCACGGCGACGTCGGAACAGGGTCGGCTGGACGTGCTGTTCGTCGGGGCGCACCCCGACGACGAGTCCGGCACCCTGTCGACGCTCGGCCAGTGGAACGAGTTCGACAAGGCCCGGACGGGCGTGCTGACCGTCACCCGCGGCGAGGGCGGCGGCAACGCCGCGGGGACCGAGGAGGGCCCGGCGCTCGGCCTGCTCCGCGAGGACGAGGAGCGGCGCGCGGTCGGCAAGGCGGGCGTCACCGACGTCCACAACCTCGACAAGGTCGACTTCTACTACACGGTGAGCGCGCCGCTCACCGAGGACACCTGGGGCCACGACGACACGCTCGCGAAGGTCGTGCGGATCGTCCGCGAGACCCGGCCCAAGGTGATCGTGACGATGAACCCGGCGCCGCTGCCCGGCCAGCACGGCAACCACCAGGAGGCCGCGCGGCTGGCGACCGAGGCGTACTACGCCGCCGCGGACCCCAACGCCTTCCCGACGCAGCTCAGCAAGGAGGGCCTGAAGACCTGGGCGCCGGGACGGCTGTTCCAGGGCGGCGGGGCGTCCGGCCCGACCGGGCAGGAGTGCGCCGCCAAGGTCACCCCCAGCACGCCGGCGTCGGTGGCGTACGGGGTGTGGGGCGGCCGCGCGTCGGCCCGCAACGGCGGCAAGACGTGGGCGCAGGTGGAGCGGGAGGCGCAGCGGCTGTACGTGAGCCAGGGCTGGGCCGGGTTCCCGGACGCGCCGTCGGACCCGTCCAAGATCGGCTGCGACTACCTCACGCAGATCGCGAGCCGCGTGCCGTTCACGCTCGGCAACACCGACCCGTCGGCTCCGCTGGAGGGCGCGGTCACGCCGGGCAAGGGCGGCCTGCCGCTCGGGACGCGGTTCTTCCTGACGACGCAGACGTACGGGGTGACGCCCGGCGCGGCGTTCACGGTGACGGCGCACGCGAGCGCGCCGGAGCAGCTGAAGAACGCGCGGGCCGCGCTCTCGGTGCCGTCCGGTTGGAACGTGACAGGAAACGGTGACCTGGGCAAGGTCGGGTCGAGCGAGCGCACGGCGACGTTCAAGGTGACGCCGCCCGCCGGCGCCTCCGTCGGCCGCGCCCAGATCTCCGCGAAGCTCACGTCCGGCCGCGCCGCGGGCCAGACCGCGACGATGGTGAACGTCCAGCCGCCGGTCACGGGCCAGCAGCAGCCGCTGCCCCGCGTCGACGACTTCGACACCTGGGCCACCAAGACCGGCGTGCCCGCCCTCATCGGCCAGATGAAGCGGGTGCTGACCGTCGGGTCGGGCAAGTCGCGCGACGTGCGGGTGGACCTGGTGAACACCACCTCGTCCGCGCAGTCGGGCACGGTGAAGCTGGACCTGCCGAAGGGCTTCTCGGCCGACGCCGCGTCCAAGCCGTACACCCTCGCGGCCGGCGCGAAGGGCACGGCCACCTTCAAGGTGACCAACACCGACGCCTCGCTGCCGACCTCCAACCAGGGCGGCTCCGGCGGCGACTTCGACTACACCATCACCACCACCCCGTCGTCCGGCCCGGCCGACGTGGAGGCGGCGGCGCTGGAACTGGTCCCGGTCGCCGAGATCCCCAAGGCGTCCGCCGCCCCGAAGATCGACGGCAAGGAGGAGCCGGGCGAGTACGCCGGCGCCGAGCTGAACCTGTCGCGGGTGTGGGAGGGCGACGCCTGCGCGTCGGCCGACGACTGCTCGGCCACCGGCAAGGTGACCTGGACCGACGACGCGCTGAACGTGCTGGTCAAGGTCCGCGACGACAAGCAGGGCACGGTGCTCGGCGCCGACGACTGCAAGCGGCACTGGCGCACCGACTCGGTGGAGATCGGGATCGACCCGCGCGGTGACTCGGAGAACACCTCGACCACCTTCAAGACCGGCATCTTCCCGCAGATGTCGGACGGCAAGCCGTGCTTCGAGCGCGACGCGGACGCCCACCAGGGCGGCGCGGACGCGGCGCCCGGCATGCAGGTGGCCGCGACGGTGAACCAGCCCTACGACGGCTACACCATCGAGGCGAAGATCCCGTTCAAGGACCTGCCGACCGCCGTGGACCCGGCGCGGATGGGCCTGAACGTCTTCGTCTACGACTCCGACACCCAGGACAAGACCGGCCAGACCCGGATCGGCTGGTCGACCTGGGGCGGCGTGCAGGGCGACCCGTACCGGTGGGGCCAGACGACCCTGCCCGGCTACACCCCGGACCCGAGCCTGCCGACCACCCCGCCGGCGCCGGTGATGCCGACCGACGCGGCGGCCTCGGTGAACTCGCCCGAGTCGATCGAGCAGGCCGTCCGCACCGGGATCCCGCTCGCGGGCGGCCCGGCGGCGCCGCGCTCCGACAGCGCGCGCATCGCCGGCCGGCCGACGGTGTCCGGCGGGTCCGCGACCTTCAGCCTGCAGGCCACCGGTCCCGGCACGGCGCACGTGACGGTCTGGGACGGCAAGGTCCTCGGCACCAAGACCGTCGAGGTGAAGCGCGCGGGCTCCCAGTCCGTGACCGTCACGGGCGCGAGCGGCCTGCTCGCCGTCGCGTTCGAGGCGAAGAAGGGGGGCACGGCGAGCAGCATCGCCCGGCTGAGCCGGTGAACGGCGCCGCCGCGCCGGGCTCGCGCCCGGCGCGGCGGCATCCGGCCGAGGGCCGGGCCGGCGCGCGGGGGCACGCCGGCCCGGTCAGCGGCCGACGAGCGTGTGGGAGAAGGAGTACCGGTCGGCCCGGTAGACGTGGTCGCCGTACTCGACCGCGGTGCCGTTGTCGTCGAAGGCGGTGCGGGTCATGGTGAGCAGCGGCGTGCCGCTCCGCTCGTCCAGCAGCCGCGCCTCCGCGGCCGTCGCGCCCCGCGCCCCGATCGTCTGGTGCGCGATCCGCAGGTTGACCCCGGCGGCGCGCAGCGTCTCGTACAGGCCGTGCTCGGCGAGGTGCTCGGCGGTGACGTCGATCAGCCCGGCGGGCAGCACGTTGGTGAGCAGCGCCAGCGGCTCGCCGCCGGTGAGCCGCAGCCGGCGCAGCCGCAGCACCTCGGTCCCGGCCGGGACGCCGAGCCGCTCGGCGGCCTCGTCGCCGGCCGGGGCGGGCCCGAACTCCAGCACCCGGGTGCGCGGTTCGGCGCCGGCCGCGGCGAGGTCGTCGTGCAGGCTGGTCAGCTCGATGGGGCGGCGGACCTGCGACTGGACGACCTGGGTGCCGACGCCGCGCTTGCGGACGAGGAGCCCCTTGTCGACCAGGTGCTGGATCGCCTGCCGGACGGTCGGCCGGGACAGCCGGTACCGGGCGGCGAGGTCGAGCTCGTTGTCCAGCCGGGCGCCGGGCGGCAGCTCGCCGGACCGGATGGCCGCCTCGAGCTGCTGGGCGACCTGGAAGTACAGCGGCACCGGGCTGCCGCGGTCCAGCGTGACCGTCGGTCCGTGCACGCGGGGCTCCTTTCTCGGGGGTGTGACGCAGCTTAGTCCACCGCCGTCCGGAGATATTTAAGTCCTTATGTCAGGACATAGTGTTGACAGATGTTGGATCGTTCCATGAGACTCGGTCGCGATTCACGGCCGGAAGGGGTGCGATGAGGATCGGGCTCGCTGGAGCGGGACGGATCGGGAGCGCGCACGCGGAGACGCTGCGCGCGCTGCCCGGGGTCGCGGAGGTCGTCGTCGCCGACGCCGACCCGCGCCGGGCGCGGGAGGCGGCCGGCAGGCTCGGCGTCCGCGCCGCCGAGGACGTCGGCGCGCTGTTCGCCGCGGGGCTGGACGCGCTCGTCGTCGCCGCGCCGACGGACGCGCACGCCGGCCTGGTGGTGCGCGCCGTCGAGGCCGGGATGCCGGTGTTCGTGGAGAAGCCCGTCGCGCCCGACCTGGCCGGGACGATCGAGGTGCTGAAGGCGGTCCGCGGCGCGGGCGTGCCCGTGCAGGTGGGCTTCCAGCGCCGCTTCGACCCCGGCCACGTCGCGGCGCGGGACGCGGTGGCCTCGGGCCGGCTCGGCTGGGTGCACACCGTCCGCTCCTGCACGCTGGACCCGGTGCCGCCGCCGGACGACTACATCCCCGGCTCCGGCGGGCTGTTCCGCGACTGCTCGGTGCACGACTTCGACGCCGTCCGGTTCGTCACCGGACGGCAGGTGACCGAGGTGACCGCGACCGGCGCCAACCGCGGGTCGCCAGTCTTCGCCGAGGCCGGCGACGTCGACACGGGCGCGGCCGTGCTGACCCTGGACGACGGGACGCTCGCGCTCGTGTCCGCGACCCGCTACAACGCGGCCGGCTACGACGTGCGGCTGGAGGTCCTCGGCTCGCAGGGCGGCGTCGTCGCCGGGCTGGACGACGGGACGCCGCTGTCCCCGGCGGCCGCGGGCATCCGCCCGGCCGGTCCCGCGCACACCGGTTTCCTGGAGAGGTTCGCCGACGCCTACGCGGCCGAGCTGGCGGCGTTCGCCCTGATGGTGGCGGACGGCACGGCCAGCCCGTGCCCGCCCGAGGAGAGCCTGGAGGCGCTCTACGTGGCGGAGGCGTGCGGGATCTCCCGCCGCGAGCGGCGCACCGTCACGATCGAGGAGGTGCGCCGATGACGGCCGCGCCGGAGGGCGGGGTGCCGCACGACCTCATCACGATGGGCCGTGTCAGCGTCGACGTCTACCCGCGGCAGGTCGGGGTTCCGCTCGAGGACGTCGAGACGTTCGGCAAGTACCTGGGCGGCAGCGCCACCAACGTGGCGGTCGCCGCGGCCCGCTACGGCCGCCGCAGCGCGGTCATCACCCGCACCGGTGCCGACCCGTTCGGGCGGTTCGTCCACGCGGCGCTGAAGGGCTACGGCGTGGACGACCGGTTCGTCACCGAGGTGCCCGGCCTGCCGACGCCCCTGGCGTTCTGCGAGATCTTCCCGCCGGACGACTTCCCGCTGTACTTCTACCGGTACCCGAAGGCGCCGGACATGGAGATCCGCGCGGGGGAGCTGGACCTGGACGCGATCGCCGCCGCCCGGATCTTCTGGGCGACGGTGACCGGGCTGTCGCAGGAGCCGAGCCGGGAGGCGACGGTCGCCGCGCTCGCGGCGCACCCCGGCACCACCGTCCTCGACCTGGACTACCGGCCGATGTTCTGGGAGTCGCCGGACGCGGCCCGCGCGCGCGTGCGCGAAGCGCTGCGGCACGCGACCGTCGCGGTCGGCAACCTCGACGAGTGCGAGGTCGCCGTCGGCGAGCGCGAACCGCGCGCCGCCGCCCGCGCGCTGCTGGACCGGGGCGTGTCGGTCGCCGTCGTCAAGCAGGGCCCGCGCGGCGTCCTCGCCGCGTCCGCGGACGGCGTCGTCGAGGTCCCGCCGACGCCGGTGGAGGTGGTCAACGGGCTCGGCGCTGGGGACGCGTTCGGCGGCGCCCTCTGCCACGGCCTGCTCAGCGGCTGGGACCTGGAACGGATCGTGCGGTTCGCCGGCGCCGCCGGGGCGATCGTCGCGTCCCGGCTGGCCTGCGCCGACGCCATGCCCGCCGCCGACGAGGTCGAGCGGCTGCTCGCCGCCCGGCGGACGCCGGGCCCTGGAAGTGAGGTGACCGCGTGAGCGCGGGAACGTTCGCGGAACGCTACGCCGCCCTCGCCGAGGTCCGGGCGGCGCATCCGGAGGCGGTGGCGCGCGCCGCCGCCCGGCGGGTGCGGCCGGCCGGCCCGCCCGGCGCGTCCGGCCCCCTGATGATCATCGCGGCGGACCATCCGGCGCGCGGCGCGCTGCGCGCCGGATCCGACCCGCTGGCCATGGCCGACCGCCGCGACCTGCTGGAGCGGATGTGCACGGCGCTGGCGCGGCCCGGCGTGAACGGCGTGCTCGGCACCCCCGACGTGCTGGAGGACCTGCTCCTGCTCGGCGCGCTGGACGGCAAGCTCGCCGTCGGCTCCATGAACCGGGGCGGCCTCGCCGGCGCGTCGTTCGAGATCGACGACCGGTTCACCGCCTACAGCGCGCCCGCGATCGCGGCGGCCGGGCTGGACGGCGGCAAGATGCTGCTGCGCGTCGACCCCGCCGACCCGGCCACCGCGCGGACGCTGGAGGCGTGCGGGCGCGCGGTGACCGACCTGGCCGCGCACGGCCTGATGGCGATGGTCGAGCCGTTCATGTCGGCGCGGGGCGAGGACGGGCGCGTCCGCAACGAGCTCACGGCGGAGGCGATGATCCGCGCGGTCGCGATCGCCTCCGGGCTCGGCGCCACGTCCTCGCGCACCTGGCTCAAGGTGCCCGTCGTGCCGGAGATGGAGCGGGTCATGGCGGCCTCGACGCTGCCCGCGCTGCTGCTCGGCGGCGAGGTGTCCGCCGACCCGGACGCCGCGCTCGCCGGCTGGCGGGAGGCGCTGAAGCTGCCGACCGTCCGCGGCCTGGTCATCGGCCGCAGCCTGCTGTACCCGCCGGGCGGCGACGTCGCGGCGGCGGTCGACGCCGCGGTGGCGGCGCTGTGAACCCCCGCGAGGAGGACGGAATGACCTGGGGTGACGGAACGATCGGGGTGGACGGGACGACCGGGGTGGACGGGACGACCGGGGTGGACATCGCGCCGGCGGACGCCGGGTGGACGTACTCGGGCCTGCGCGTCGTGACGCTCGGCCCCGGCGAGGAGGTGACCGTCGAGACGGGGGACTCCGAGACCCTCGTCCTGCCGCTCGCCGGATCGTGCCGCGCCGCCGTCACGGTCCCCGGCGAGGAGGCCGTGCCGTTCGACCTGCGGGGGCGCGCCGACGTCTTCTCCCGCGTCACCGACTTCGCCTACGCGCCGCGCGACGCCACGGTGGTCGTGTCGTCGCGCGACGGCGGCCGGTTCGCGCTGCCGTCCGCCCGCTGCGAGCGCCGCCTTCCGCCGCGCTACGGACCCGCCGAAGGGGTGCCCGTCGAGCTGCGCGGCGCCGGGGCGGCGAGCCGCCAGGTGAACAACTTCTGCACCCCGGAGGCGTTCGAGGCCGACCGGCTGATCGCCTGCGAGGTGCTGACGCCCGGCGGGAACTGGTCGTCCTACCCGCCGCACAAGCACGACGAGGAGACGGCGACCGAGTCGGTGCTGGAGGAGATCTACTACTTCGAGGTCGCGGACGGCCCCGACGGCCGTCCGGGCATGGGCTACCAGCGGGTGTACGGCACCGCGGAGCGCCCGATCGACGTGCTGGAGGAGGTCCGCACCGGCGACGTCGTGCTGATCCCGCACGGCTGGCACGGCCCGTCGATGGCGGTGCCGGGCTACGACCTGTACTACCTGAACGTGATGGCGGGGCCGGGGGAGGAGCGGGCCTGGCGGATCTGCGACGACCCGGCCCACGCCTGGGTCCGCGGCGCCTGGGCGGCCGAGAACGTCGACGAGCGGCTGCCCATGACGTCGGCCGCGGGCCGCGAACGCTGACGGAACCGCGCCGAGGTCCCGCTCCCCGGAAACGGAAAAGCACCAGCGTCCCCTGATCCGTACCGCCGTGAAGGCGTTTCCGGAGTTCTCGCATGGCGGTGACAAAAACGCCCGCGAGAAATGTGCCCGGAGGGCCAAGTGGCGGCGCGCGAAGGGCGGCTAGCTTCCAATCCTTGCGTTTTCCCAGACGACCGCGAGGTGACGGATGACTGCTGCGCGCCGGGCCGACGGAACTCCCCGGGTGGTGGTCACCGGGTTCGGCGTGAAGAGCCCGGCGGGCGGCACCCCGGACGAGGTCGTCGCCACCGTCTTCTCCGGGAAGTCGCAGGCCGTCCACGTCCAGGACCTGCTGGAGGCGGGGACGGCGGTCTCCTACGGGTGCCCCGCGCAGCCGTTCGAGGAGGAGCGCTACTTCACCCGTCCCGAGCTGCGGCGCCTCGACCGCATGACGCGCCTCGGCGTCGCCGCCGCCGAGGACGCGCTCGCCGACGCGGGCCTGCACGGGCCGGACGCCCCGGCGCCGGGGCGGCGCGGGGTGTACGTCGGGACGGCCGCCGCGAACCTCGCGTCGGTGGTCGCGCTCGGCGGGCACGAGCACGCGGGGACGCTGCACCGCGTCCCGGTCCCCGCCGTCCCGATGATCATGCCGAACGCGACCGCCGCGAACATCTCGATCCGGCACGGGTGCGAGGGGCCGTGCCCGACGTACTCGACGGGCTGCGCGAGCGGTGCCACCGCGATCGGGGAGGCCGCCCTCGCGATCCGCGCGGGGCGGATCGACGCCGCCGTGGCGGGCGGCGTCGACGCGATCCTGACGCCGTTCGTGATGGCGGCGTTCGCGCGCATCGGCACGCTCGCCCGCCGCGACGACGCGCCGCACACCGCGAGCCGCCCTTTCGACGCGGACCGGGACGGGTTCGTCGTCGGGGAGGCCGCCGCGTTCCTCGTGCTGGAGCGCGCCGACCGCGCCGCCGCGCGCGGCGCCCGCGTGCACGGCGAGGTCACCGGGTACGCCGCCGCGAGCGACGCCGCGCACATCGTCGCGCCGCGCAAGGACGGCCGGGTCGCCGCCCGCTGCATGGCCGCGGCCCTCGCCGACGCCCGCCTCGCCCCGCGCGACATCGGGCACGTGTCGGCGCACGCCACCGGGACCCGCGGCAACGACGGCGCCGAGGCCCTCGCGATCGACCGCTGCTTCCGCGGCGACGCCCCGCCCGTCACCGCGACCAAGGGCGTGACCGGCCACATCCTGGGCGCGGGCGGCGCGGTGGAGGCCATCGTCGCGCTGCGCTGCGGCGCCGCCGGACTCGTCCCGCCGACCGCGAACTTCGCCGGGCCGGACGCGGAGACCGGGCTGATCGACGTGGTCCACGGCGAGGCGCGCGCGATCCCCGCGTCGGCGCCGGTCCTGTCGAACTCGTTCGGGTTCGGCGGGCACGACGCCGCGCTCGTCCTCACCCCGGCCTGAGGACGCGCCGGGGTGAGGCGCCGGCGGGTCAGGCCGGTCCGCTGCCCGGCTTGAGCGGGGTCACCCGGAAGTTCCCCTGCTCCGCCACCGGCCCGAAGGACCACGGGACGCGCAGCGCCAGGGTCTCGTCCGGCGGGATGACCGTCAGCAGGCCCGGCAGCGCGGCCTCCGACCGGGACTGCGGGTCGGCGGCGCCCGGCGCCGCCCAGTCGATCTCGGTGTAGGCGTGCCCGTCCGGCTGGAGCACCAGGTGCGGAGGCGGGCCGCCCACCCGCCGGTCGCTGCTCGGCAGCGCCGACCCGTCCGCGACGGCGATGCCGACGCCCGGCCATCCGTAGACCCGGCACGCGCGGCCGGAGGCGTTGGTCAGGACGATCTTGGTCGACCGCGATCCGGCGGCCCCGTCGAGGCGGCCGACCCGCGCCGCGAGGTCGCGCGTGTGGCAGCGGGCGAGCGAGCCCGGACCCGATCCGGCGTCGCCGCCCGCTCCTTCGGCGGTGCGGCCGCCCGCGGGTGCGGTGCCGGTCCCGGCGTTCGTCCTGGTGCCGCCCGGATCGGCGCCCGTGTCGCCCACCTTGCATCCGGTGAGGGCCGCGCCGAGCGCGACGCCCGTCAGGACCAGGACGGCCGCACGGCTCTTCTTCTCTGTCGTCACGGGTACTCGGACGCCGGAACGCGCCCTCAAGATCCACAAATCTCGCGATTCGCGATCGTCCCCGTCCCGGACGCGGCGGGGCGCGCCCGCACCGGGGCGCGCCCGGTGCGGGCGGAGCGGCGGGTCAGCGGCCGGGGTTCTCCAGCTGGAAGAAGTTGCTCTGCGCCCCGTTCTTCTTATGCTCCTGGTAGATGAAGTCGAGCTCGCGCTCGTCGAAGGTGCGGAACCAGTCGTCCCAGGAGATGTGCTCCAGGTTCTCCCCGCCGTAGCCGGGGAAGTCGAACAGCAGCCGGCCGGGCCTGCCCCCGTAGTCGCTGCCGGGCACGCTGCACGGCTCGGCGCCGCGCTCGTCGGCCCACTGGCGGATCACGTCGTGGTCCGTGGTGACCAGGCTCTGGCCGGGCCGCTCCTCGTGCTGGTCCGGCGCGGTGATCCGGCGGTCGTACTTGTGCTCGCCGCGGATCGGATGGTTCTGCCCGCCCATCGGGTCCCCCTTCCCTCATGGATGTGCGGCCGGCGCGGCGGACCGGGCCGGCCCGGGCGTCCTAGGGGACGTACCCCCACATCACGGACTTAACGGGCAGGTCAGCGCGTGGTGGCGAGGGGCTCCCCGGGCTGCCGGCTGCGCGGCGCGCGCCGGCGCCCCGCCCGGCCGACGACGGCCCCGGCCGCCAGCAGGACGGCGCCGACCGCCGCCGAGCCGACCGGGACGGCGATCCGCAGCAGGTTGATCTTGGACGCGCCGTCCGCCGACGTGTCCTGCAGCGACTTCTGCGACTCCGGCGTCATCCGCAGGTCCATCTGCCCCACGACGAGGCGCCCCGGGCCGCTCCTCGGCTGCAGAGTGGACAGCACCTTCTGCTCCTGGTCGATCGGGTTGCCGGTGCGCGGGTCCACCCAGTACGTGCCGTCGGCCTGGTAGTAGCGGTCGACCGGGACCGCGGGGGCGCCCTTGGCGCGCCCGAGCAGCTCGCCGGGCACGTCCGGCAGATCCTGGCCCTGCAGCCTGGTGTTCGGGATGTGCTGGACGAACCGCCAGGCGCGGATGCCGTGCACGCGCTCCTCGCCGGCGTAGACGGCGGGCCAGGCCCGGCGCGTCGCCGGATCGTAGACCGGCTTGGTCTTCTTGGTGGCGTCCACGGGCCAGAACAGCCCGAGCCCCGACTGGCGCGCCGAGACGTCGCCGTTCACCGAGGCGCCGCAGCACCCGCTCAGCATGCCCGTGCGGCGGTCGAACGCGACCCGCTGGTTCTGGATCTCGATGGTCGTGCGGCGCCCGACGTCCTGGATCATCGTCGCCGAGTCCCAGACGGCGATGTCGCCGTGCGACGACGTCACGTCGCCGCGGACGGTGTTGGTGGCGACGACGGTCGCGCCGGTGACCTGCTTGGCGGACGTGGCGTCGAAGTAGGTGGCGTTGTCGGCGCGCAGGCGGGTGACCTGGTAGACGTCCGTCGGTGCGGCGATCAGCCGGGGAGCGACGTAGAACCGGACCAGCACGGCGGTGATCAGGAGGAACGCGCCCAGCCCTGTGAGCACCATGCCGATGACGTTGCGCAATGCCGCCTCCTCGTCCTTCGCTGCTCCCTCGCCCCGATGGCCGGGCGCCGCGCCCGGTCCGCACATCGTCCGCCAAGAAGGCGCCGAAATGAATGGATATGGTCGGGAAATCGAAATTTTGTGCGGGCGTCCAGCCGCGCCCGCCCGCGCCTGTGCCCGCGACGGGGCCCGGTCCGGCGGGCCGGATCCGCCCACCCCGCCGGGCCTGCCGATGTGAGTGCCAGTTAACGCGCGGGTGACGTTCGGGACCCATACGGGAAATACGGCTTATCGAGGATCAAGCCATGGAAGCCCGCAACGAACCGGACATGCACCTGGTCGTGGTCGGCCACGGACCGGCCTCGCATCGGCTGGTGGAGGCCCTGCGCGAGCGCGACGCCGCCGGGACGTGGACGGTCACCGTCATCGGCGAGGAGCCGCGCACCGCCTACGACCGGGTGGCGCTGACCACCCACCTGGAGGGCGCCGACCTCGCCTACCCCGCGCACGGCGCGGAGGTCTCCGTCGTCACCGGCGAGCGGGTCACCGCGATCGACCGCGCCGCCCGCACCGTCACGACCTCGGCCGGACGCACCGTCGGCTACGACGCGCTGGTGCTGGCCACCGGGTCGGCGCCGTTCGTTCCGCCGGTGGAGGGCCGGGACCTGCCCGGCGTGTTCGTCTACCGCACCATCGACGACCTGGACGCCATCCGCGACTACGCCCGGGACCGCGCGACCGGCGCCGTGGTCGGCGGCGGCCTGCTCGGCCTGGAGGCGGCCCGCGCGATCCAGGGACTCGGGCTGCGCAGCGGCGTCGTCGAGGTCGCGCCGTGGCTGATGCCGCGCCAGCTCGACGAAGGCGGTGGCGCGATGCTGCGCCGCCACATCGAGGCCCTCGGCATGGCCGTGCACGCCGGGGAGCCGATGGAGCGGCTGGAGGCGGGCGCGGACGGCGCCGTCGCGGGCATCGCGCTCGCCGGCGGGCGGCGGATCGACGCCGAGGTCGTGGTGTTCTCCGCGGGCATCCGGCCGCGCGACGAGCTGGCCCGCGGCTGCGGGCTGCCGGTGGGGGAGCGCGGCGGGATCGTCGTCGACGCCGCCTGCCGCACCGAGGACCCGGCGATCTGGGCGATCGGCGAGTGCGCGCTGGTCGGCGGGACGGTGTACGGGCTGGTCGGGCCGTGTTTCTCGATGGCGGAGGTCGTCGCCGACCGGCTGCTCAACCCCGGCGGCACCGCGGCGTTCGAGGGCGCCGACATGTCGACGAAGCTGAAGCTGATGGGCGTCGACGTCGCCAGCTTCGGCGACCCGTTCGCGGGCCCCGACCAGGGCGCGCTCGGCGTCACCTACACCGACCCGGTCGCCGGCGTCTACAAGAAGCTCGTGGTCAGCGACGACGCGAAGACCCTGCTCGGCGGCGTCCTGGTCGGCGACGCCGAGTCCTACGGGACGCTGCGTGCCTACGTCGGCGGGAACCTGCCCGGCGCCCCCGAGCAGATGCTGTTCGGCGGGACGGAGGCGGCGGGCGGCGACCTGCCCGGCGCGACCGTCATCTGCTCCTGCAACAACGTGACCGCCGAGACGATCCGCGGCGCGATCGCGGCGGAGTCCCTCACCGACGTCGGCGCGGTGAAGGGCTGCACGAAGGCCGGGACGAGCTGCGGCAGCTGCGTCCCGCTGGTGAAGCGGATCCTGGACGCCGAGCTGACCGCCGCCGGCATCGAGGTCAGCAGGGCGATCTGCGAGCACTTCGACTACAGCCGCGCCGAGCTGTTCGACATCGTCCGCGGCGGGCGGGTCACGAGCTTCACCCAGCTCGTCCAGGAGCACGGCCGCGGGCGGGGCTGCGACATCTGCAAGCCCGCCGTCGCGTCCATCCTGGCCAGCCTCGGCAACGGGCACATCCTGGAGGGCGAGCAGGCCGCGCTCCAGGACACCAACGACCACTTCCTGGCCAACCTGCAGAAGAACGGCACGTACTCGGTGGTCCCGCGGGTCCCCGGCGGGGAGATCACCCCGGAGAGGCTGATCGTGATCGGGGAGGTGGCCCGCGACTTCGGCCTCTACACCAAGATCACCGGTGGTCAGCGGATCGACCTGTTCGGCGCACGCGTCGAGCAGCTCCCGGAGATCTGGAGGCGGCTCGTCGACGCCGGGTTCGAGTCCGGGCACGCCTACGGCAAGGCGCTGCGGACGGTGAAGTCGTGCGTCGGCTCCACCTGGTGCCGGTACGGCGTGCAGGACTCGGTGGCGATGGCGATCCGCCTGGAGCTGCGGTACCGGGGGCTGCGGGCCCCGCACAAGCTGAAGTCGGCGGTGTCGGGCTGCGCCCGGGAGTGCGCGGAGGCGCAGAGCAAGGACTTCGGCGTCATCGCCACCGAGAACGGCTGGAACCTCTACCTCGCCGGCAACGGCGGGATGCGGCCCCGGCACGCCGACCTGTTCGCCTCCGACCTGTCGGACGAGGAGCTGATCCGCACCATCGACCGGTTCCTGATGTTCTACATCCGCACCGCCGACCGGCTGCAGCGCACCGCGAGCTGGCTGGAGGCCCTCGACGGCGGCGTCGAGTACCTGCGCGAGGTGATCGTGGACGACCGGCTCGGCATCTGCGCCGAGCTGGACGCCGCCATGGAGCGGCACGTGGCCGCCTACTCCGACGAATGGCGCGACACCCTCGCCGACCCCGACCGGCTCCGCCGGTTCGTCTCGTTCGTCAACGCGCCGCAGACCCCCGATCCGAGCATCGAGTTCGAGGTCGAGCGCGAGCAGATCAAGCCCGTGCTCCTGCCGCTGGAGGTCAAGTGAACCGCGAACGGATCGTGGTCGTCGGGAACGGGATGGCCGGGGCGCGGTTCGTCAGCGAGCTGCGCTCCCGCGATCCGGGCGTGCCCGTCACGGTGTTCGGCGCGGAGACGCAGCGGCCCTACAACCGGGTGCTGCTGTCGAACGTCCTCGCCGGAAAGACCAGGCCGGACCACATCAGCCTGGTCGACGCGGCCTGGTACGCCTCGCACGGCGTGGACGCCCGGCTCGGCGTGGAGGTCGTCCGCGTCGACCGGGAGGCGCGCGCCGTGCACGCCTCCGACGGCACCGTCACCCGGTACGGCACGCTCGTGCTGGCGACCGGCAGCACCGCGTTCGTCCCGCCGATGCCGGGCCTGGAGGACGGGCTGCCCGGCGGCGCGCTGGTGTTCCGGACGCTCGACGACTGCCGCCGGATCTCCGAGCTGGCCGAGTCGGCGAAGCGGGCGGTGGTGGTCGGCGGCGGGCTGCTCGGCATCGAGGCGGCGCGCGGGCTGATGGGCCGGGGGCTGGACGTGACGGTCCTGCACCTGGCCGGCCACCTGATGGAGCGCCAGCTCGACCCCGCCGCGGGCAAGGTGCTGGCGCGGACGCTCGCGCGCCTGGGCATCGGCACCCGCGTCCAGGCGAACGTCGCCGGGCTGCGCACCGCCGGCACCGGCGCCGACCGCGCGGTCACCGGCGTCGAGCTGGCGCTGCCGGACGGCGGGCGGGAGGTCCTGGACACCGACCTGGTCATCCTGTCGTGCGGGGTCCGGCCCGAGGTGTCGCTGGCCCGCGACGCGGGCCTGGCGATCGGCCGGGCGGTGGTCGTGGACGACGAGCTGCGCTCGGTCAGCGACCCGTCCGTCCGCGCGATCGGCGAGTGCTCGGAGCACCGCGACGAGGTCTACGGGCTGGTCGCGCCCGCCTGGGAGCAGGCGACGGTGCTGGCCCGGCTGCTCGCGGGCACCGACCCGGCCGCGCGCTTCACCGGCGCACGGCAGATCACCCGGCTGAAGGCGGCGGGCATCGAGCTGGCGTCGATGGGTGAGACGCACTTCGGCGACGACGACGACGGCGTGGAGGTCGTCCGGTTCAGCGACATGGCGCGCGGCACCTACAAGAAGGCGGTGATCAGGGACGGCCGGCTGATCGGCGCGATCCTGCTCGGCGAGACGTCCGCCGCCGGGACGCTCACCCAGCTCTACGACCGGGCGTCGCCGCTGCCGTCCGAGCGCCTCGACCTGCTGTTCCCGGGGCTCGGCGGCGCGCCCGAGGCGGCCTCGCCGGTGCGGATGCCGGACGCGGCGACGGTCTGCGACTGCAACAACGTCAGCAAGGGGCAGATCCGCGCCTGCTGGCAGGACGGCGCCCGCACCGCCGACGAGGTCTCCCGGCGGACCCGCGCGGCGACCGGCTGCGGGAGCTGCCGCGACGCGCTGGAGGGGATCGTGTCCTGGCTCGACGAGCAGGAGTCGGTGGACGCCTAGGGAGATAAGTCGAACAAACCTGTTCAACTTCTCGGCCTTCCGGGCTACGCTAACCCGAACAATGGTGTTCGAGTTAGGAGCCTCCGTGCACGACCACGCGACCGCGCCGCCGCACGCGCACCCGGACGCGCCGGCCCCCCGCCCCCACCGGTGGCGGGCCCTCGTCCTGCTGTGCGTCGCCCAGTCCATGCTGATCATCGACATCACCGTGGTGAACGTCGCCCTGCCGTCCGTCGCCGCCGACCTGCACCTCGGCCGCGGCGGCCAGACCTGGGTCGTCACCGCCTACTCGCTGTGCTTCGGCGGCCTGCTGCTGCTCGGCGGCCGGCTCGCCGACACGATCGGCCGCAGGCGCGCCTTCCTGCTCGGCCTCGCGCTGTTCACCGCCGCGTCCCTGGCCTCCGGCCTCGCCGCCACCGGCGGGATGCTCATCGCCGGGCGCGCGGCCCAGGGCGTCGGCGCCGCGCTGCTGTCCCCGGCCGCCCTGTCGATCGTCACCACCACCTTCCACGGCCCCGAGCGCAACCGCGCCCTCGGCGTGTGGGCGGGCATCGGCGGCACCGGCGCCGCCGTGGGCGTGCTGGCCGGCGGCCTGCTCACCAGCGGCCCCGGCTGGAAGTGGGTGTTCTTCGTCAACGTCCCGGTCGGGCTGGCGGTGCTGGCGCTCCTGCCGTCGGCCGTGGCGCACATCCCGCCGGTGCGCCGCCCGCTGGACCCCGGCGGCGCCGTCACCGCCACGCTCGCCGCCGCCGCCCTCATCTACGGCCTGGTCCAGGCGGGAGAGCACGGATGGGGCGCCGCCCGGGCGCTGACCCCGATCGGCGCCGCCGCCGTGCTCGCCGCCGCCTTCCTGCTGATCGAGCGGGCCGTCCGCACGCCGCTCGTCCCGCCCGCCCTGCTGCGGCGCCGGACGATCGCGTCCGGCAACGTGCTCATGGTGGCCGCGTCCGCGCTGCTGCTGTCGGGGTTCTTCCTCTGCTCGCAGTACCTGCAGAACCTGCTGGGGTTCTCCGCGGTGAAGACCGGCCTGGCGTTCCTCCCGGCCGCCGTCGCGACCATCGCCGGCGCCCACCTCGCCTCGCACCTGGCGGGCCGGACCGGCACCCGGCCCGTCGCGGCCGCCGGCTTCCTCGTCGCGGCGGCCGGGGTGCTCCTGCTGGCGCGCGCGCCCGCGGCGGGCCACCTCCTGCCCGACGTCCTCCCCGGATTCGTGCTGCTGGCCGTCGGCGCGGGCGCCGGCTTCGTCAGCGCCACCATGACCGCGATGAGCGGGATCGGGCACGAGGAGGCCGGGCTCGCCCCCGGCGTCGTCAACACCGGCCACGAGATCGGCGGGGCCCTCGGCATCGCGCTGGCGACCGCCATCGCGGGCGCGAGCATAGGCGGGCGCACCGCCGGCGGCTTCCACAGCGCGTTCACGACCTTCGGGGTGGCGGCCGCCGTCGTCGCGCTGCTCGCCCTCGTCCTCGTGCCGCCGGGCCGCCCCGACCTCGGCGACGGCCCGGTGTTCGCGCACTGACGCCCCGTACGCTGATCCCATGACCCCCGCGACCACGCGCCGCCGCGCCGACGCCGAGCGCAACATCGAGGCCATCCTCGACGCCGCCCTCGCCCGCCTCGGCCGCGACCCCTCGGCCAGCATGACCGAGATCGCCAAGGCCGCGGGGGTCGGGCGGGTCACCCTCTACGGGCACTTCCCGTCCCGCGAGGCGCTCGTGGACACCCTGTTCGACCGGTCGCTGGCCGACGCCGACGCCGTCCTCGGCGCCGTCGACGTCGACGCCGGGCGCGCGGACGAGGCCCTCGCGCGCCTCGTCCGCTCGTCCTGGCGCGTCCTGGACCGGCAGCGCACCGTGCTGACGGTGGCGCTGCGGGTGCTCGGACCCGAGCGGGTCCGCGACCGGCACGCCCCCGTCCTCGCCCGCCTCGAGCGACTGCTGCGGCGCGGCCGCGACGAGGGCGTCTTCACGGCCGCCGCGCCGCCCGGCTGGCAGGTCACCGCCGTCTACACGCTGATGCACGCGGCCACGCAGGAGGTGGACGAAGGGCGGCTGGACGCCGCGGAGGCCGCGGAGACGCTGGTCTCGACGATCTTGGGCGCCCTCGGCGGCGGCGCGGCCGGGGGCGGCCGGTAGGCTCCGCCGCATGGCCGTCTACGCGCTGGGAGACCAGGTCCCCGACATCCATCCGACCGCGTACGTCCATCCGGGCGCGACCGTCATCGGGTCCGTGACCCTCGCCGAGGGCGCCACCGTCTGGCCGGGCGCCGTGCTGCGCGGCGACTACGGCGCGATCACCGTCGGCGCCCGCACGTCCGTCCAGGACGGCACCGTCGTGCACACCACCGAGGCATGGCCGACCGTCATCGGCGCCGACTGCGTCGTCGGCCACAACGCCCACCTCGAAGGCTGCGTCGTGGAGGACCGCTGCCTCGTCGGGTCCGGCTCCGTCGTGCTCAACCGTGCCCGCGTGGAGACCGGCGCCGTCGTGGGCGCGGGGGCCGTCGTCACCGAGGGCGCCGTCGTCCCGTCCGGGCACACCGCCCTCGGCGTCCCCGCCAAGCCCCGGCCCGGCGGCATCGACGAGAAGTGGCACGCCGAGGCGGTCGCGATGTACGTCGCCAACGGGCGCCGCTATGCCGCCGAGCTCGAGCTGATCGAGGACTGACGCGGGGAGGCGCACATGCTCGACGGACGTCCCCTCATCGACGCCCACGTCCACACCGCGCGGCTGCCGACCCTGCCCCCGGCCTGGCGGCAGTGGGCCGAGGAGTTCGGCTCCGCGCATCCCTGGCAGGACCTCTACGACGACTCCGGCACCCTCGTCCCCGACCGCGTCGACGCCTACTTCGCGTCCGAGGGCGTGGACGTCGCGCTGCTGCTGTGCGAGTACAGCCCCAAGACCACCGGCTACCAGCCCATCGAGGACCTGGTGCCGCTCGTCAAGCACAACCCGCGCCGCTTCAAGCCGGTCGCCAACGTCAACCCGCACCTGCACTACCCGATCGACGCCGAGCTGGAGCGCCAGCTCGGGTTCGGCGCCGTCGCGCTCAAGCTGCACCCGGTGCACGGCGGGTTCTCCGTCGCCGACCCCGAGCTGTACCCGGCCTACGCGCTGTGCCGGGACGCGGGCGTGCCGGTCGTCGTGCACTGCGGCACCAGCTCCTTCCCCGGCTCGGCCAACCGGTACGCCGACCCGACGCCGATCGACGACGTCCTCCGGCTGTTCCCCGGGCTGACGTTCGTGCTGGCGCACGGCGGGCGCGGCTGGTGGTACGACGCGGCGGCGTTCCTCGCGCTGTCCCGCGAGGAGGTGTGGATCGAGCTGTCGGGGCTGCCGCCGCGCCGCCTCCCCGAGTACTACGCCCGGTACGACCTGAAGCGGCTGGCCCGCAAGTTCGTGTTCGGGACGGACTGGCCGGGCGTCCCGGGCATCGCCCGCAACGCCCGTGCCGTCGCCGGCCTCGGCCTGGACGAGGAGACCGTCTCGCTCGTCCTCGGCGGCAACGCGATGCGGGTCTACCCCGGCATCGCGGACGACCTCGGCTCGGACCAGGGCACCGGATCGGGGCAGGGTTCGGGGCAGAGCTCGGGACAAGGCGTCGGCGGCTGATTCGGGCGTCCGAAACCGGGGCACCGTTTTCGCGGGCGCGCGAACGGTGATCGGGACGGTACCCGCGGGGCGCCCGGCGCGTCCCGAACCCCCCGACGGAGGACACCATGCTCGCGATCGTCGCCGCGTTCGTCTTCGCCCTCGCCCTGCTCGCCGACCTCGCCGACGTGTCGTCGGACGCCATCAACAACGGGACGCTGACCGTCCTCGGGCTGCTGCTTTTGTCGCTGCACTTCGCGGGCGTCGGCGCCGGCCGGGACTGGCGCCACTACACGCGCCGCCGCCGGCGCTGACCGCGCTCGGCACCCGCACCGCCGGAGGCCCGCGACAGCGCAGGTCCGCACCAGCACAACTCCGCACCAGCACAACTCCGCACCAGCACAACTCCGCACCAGCACAACTCCGCGACAGCGCAGGTCCGCACAGGCGCCGCCGTGTTCACCGCCACCGCCCGCGCGTTCGTGATCTACAGCGTAAAGGCACCGGGCCGGTCAGTCGGCGGGGTCGTGCGCGAACGCGCGGAGCGCGCCGGGCTCCACCACGGTGATCCGCCGGCGCCCCGTCCGGACGAGGCCCGCGCGGCGCAGCACCGCGAGCGCGCGGGCGACGGTCTCGCGCGAGGCGTCCATCCAGCTGCCCAGCTCCTCCTGCGACAGCGGCGGGCCGATGTCCACCGAACCGTCCGCGGACGGCGGCGCGTACGCCGCCGACAGCTCGGCGAGATGCGCCAGCAGCATCGCCAGCCGCCGCGCGCCCTGCGCCGACACGTTCGCCCGCACCCGCCGGTCCGCGTCGTCCAGCCGCCGCACGAACGTGCCGCTCACCAGCCGCCAGACGCCCGGATGGGCGTCCAGGAACGCGGTGAAGCGGCCGGCCGGGACGACCAGCCCGCGGACCGGGGTGAGCGCGGTGACGGTCGCCGACCGGTGCCGGCTGCCGAGCACCGCGCTCTCGCAGACCAGGTCGCCGGGGCCGCGCACGGCCAGCACCACCTCGTGGCCGTCCGGCGTCGTGGACGTCACCTTCGCCCAGCCCGACCGGATGACGATGATGTGGTCGGAGTCCTCGCCCTGGTAGCACAGGGGCGCCCGCGCCGGGTAGTTGCGCTGCCGGGCCGCCGCCGCCAGCGCGGCGCGCTGGCCGTGGTCGAGCTCGGTCCAGAAGCCGTCGCCGCCGGGCGCGGCGGGGGCGGCGAGGCCGCCGAGGGGCGGTGTCCTGGTGTTCACGGGGTGCCGGCTTTCCGAGCCCCGCGGGGCTCACGGGTCGGGACGGACGGGCGCGCGCCGGTGCGCGCCGCCTGGTGAACCGGTACCCGCGGCAGATGGGGGGAGTGGGGCGGTGAGGCCCAGTGCCGCGGATACCGGTCCGCTCGTGCGGCCGCCGCGGCCGGACCCGGTGCCCGGTCGACGGCCGTCATCGCCCGTCCCGCGGCGGCGTGCGTGCTCTCCGCATGTCCCTAGGAGAACCCCTCATTGATCCACATGCTGCGCGCGCGGGCGCACCGCGTCTGCGTCATCTGACACTTTCGCGGAAAATTGCAGCCGGGAATTCCCGCGCCACGGGAATCCGTGCGCGTCCCGCGGCGCGGCGGGACCGGCGGGCTAGCGGGAAAGGGCGTTCAGCAGGCGGTTCACGGGGCTGGAAAGGTTCCAGGAGTCGGCGAGCTCCACCAGGGCCTCGGCGTCCCGCGGTTCGGAGGGCAGCCGGTCGTCCAGCTTCGCCAGCTCCGGCGCGTTTATGTCGGTGACGACCCGGACCACGGTCTCGGCGGACGCCAGGTACTCCCGCGCCGCCTCCATCCGCTTGCGGGCGCCCGCCGGGAACCCGTCGGTGATCCCCGCGTCCAGCGCCGCCAGGATGCCGTCGACCGACCCGAACCGGGTGATCAGCGCGGCGGCGGTCTTGTCGCCGACGCCCGGCACGCCCGGCAGGCCGTCGCTCGGGTCGCCGCGCAGCGTCGCGTAGTCGCCGTACCCGCGGCCGGGGATGCCGTACTTGGCCGCGACCTCCGCCTCGCCCATGACCTGCAGGTTCCTGATGCCGCGCGCGGTGTACAGCACCGACACCGGGCCGGCGTCGTCGACGAGCTGGAACAGGTCGCGGTCGCCGGTGACGATGTCGACCGGGCCGTCCGCCGCGCCCCGCACGGCGAGGGTGCCGATGACGTCGTCGGCCTCGTAGCCGGGGACGCCGATGCGGGCCAGCCCGAACGCGTCCAGCACCGCGTCGATGACGGGCAGCTGCGCCTCCAGCGCGTCGGGGGTCTGGTCGCCGCCGTCCTCGGCGACCCGGTGCGCCTTGTAGGACGGCAGCGCCTCGACCCGGAACGCCGGCCGCCAGTCGGCGTCCATGCAGCAGACGAGGCGGTCGGGGGAGCGGTCCTGGACGAGCCGGGCGATCATGTCGATCAGCCCGCGGACGGCGTTCACCGGCGTGCCGTCCGGCGCCGTCACCGACTCGGGCACCCCGTAGAAGGCGCGGAAGTACAACGACGGCGTGTCCAGCAGCATCAGCCCGCTCATGGCCTCATGCTCCCACGCGCCCCCGACATCCCGGCGGCGCCACGGCAGGCCGCCCGGACGCGCCGCCCGGACGTGCGGGCCGGTCGGCTCGGTTCAGGCGACCCGGACGGCGAGCACGCACGTGTCGTCGTCGGGATTGGCGGCGCCGAGCGAGCGCAGCACGTGGTCGATGACGGCGTCGGGCCCGGCGCCCGGACGCTCCGCCGCCGCGGCGAGCAGCATCCGGAACCCGTCGGCGAGGTCGCGGTCGCGGCGCTCGACGAGCCCGTCGGTGTAGAAGAGCAGCAGGTCGCCGCGGTGCAGCCGGGTGATGACCGCCTCCAGGTCGGGGGCCTCGTGCGCGCCGAGCAGCACGCCCTCGGGGGCCTCCAGCAGCGCGGCGGCGCCGTCGCGGACCAGCAGCGGCGGCGGGTGCCCGGCCCGCGCCCAGGTCAGGACGCGGGACCCGGGCTCGTAGCGGGCGGCGACGGCGCTCGCGGTCAGCGGCCGGTCCCGCCCGCGCGCGGGCTCGTCGAGCGGCGTCCGGTTCAGCAGCATCCGGTTCAGCGCCGCCAGCAGCCGGTCGGGCGGTGCGCCGGTGCAGGCCAGGCCGCTGAGCGCGTTGCGGACGCGCGCCATCCCGGCCGCGGCGGGCGGCCCGTGCCCGGCCACGTCGCCGATCGCGAGGAAGACCTCGCCGCCGGACAGCGGGGTCGCCTCGTACCAGTCGCCGCCGACCCGCGTCGCGCCGCAGGCGGGCAGGTAGCGGACGGCGGCGCGCAGCCCCGGCAGGTCGCGCGGGCCGCGGGGGAGGGGCAGCAGCGCGCGCTGCAGTTCCACGGCGGTGCGCCGCTCCTCGGCGACGCGGCGGCGCTGCCGCACCAGCTGGAGCCGGGTGGCCGCCAGCAGCTCGTCGCAGCGGCCGCGCGAGGCGTCCTGGAAGACGGCGCGCAGCGCGGCGGGTTCGCCGCGGGTGTCCAGGACCGGCTCGGCCATCGCGCGCAGGTGCCGGACGGCGCCCCCGGCGCGGACGCGGAACTCCGCGTCGGCGGGCTCGCGGCGGCCGAGCAGGGCGCGCGTGAAGTGCTCGGCGTGCCGCCGGTCGGCGGGGACGACGTGCTCGGCGAGCCGGTCCAGGGGCACCGGCCCGGCGGCGGGGTCCCGCCCGAACAGCTCGTACAGCCCGGCGGACCAGCGGGCCGCGCCGGTGGCCAGGTCCCAGCGGCCCCAGCCGAGGCCGCCGAGCCGCTCGACGAGCGCGAGCCGCGCGGCGGGATCGGCGTCGTCCTCCGGGCCGGCGGGGTCGCCGGCGGAAGCGGCGCGCGGAAGCGGCACGTCGCCGCGGTCCGGAGCCCGGCCGGACGCCGGCGCGGCCGGGAGGCGGGCCTGGGCCGCTGCGTTCGGGGCGGCGCCGAGCAGCAGCGCCGCGGCCGTCTCGGGCTCCACGCCGGCCCCGGCGGCGAGTTCCAGCAGCCGGTCGTAGGCGGTCTCCACGTCGCAGCCGAACCGCTCCGCCAGCACGCCCTTCGCCTGCTCGACGGTGGCCTGCCCGGCGGTGGGCGGCTCGACGGCGGGCCGCTCGGCGAGGGTGGGACCGCTTGCCGCCGACGTATCCTCGCGTCCGGCGGTGTCTCGGGTGCGCCGCATCGGCTCAGCCGCGGCGCGGCGGCGCGGGCGGGCCGGGGCGGCGGCCCGGCGGCGTTGTTGGGATCCTGGTGCGGTATCCGAGGCGGTGCGAACTGTGTCGGAGCACGGACAGAATGTAACAGGAGCAGGTCACAGGGGAGGAGGAAGCGGTGATCCGCGGCGCGGCCCACGCCCGGCGGCGGGGCGGCCCGGCACCGCGACCGGTATGGAGACGGATGTGACAACGGAGTTGTATCCGCGCGAGCGGCTGGGGCGGGTGCGCGAGGCGACCGCGAAGGCGGGCCTCGGCGCGGTCCTGCTGACGCCCGGCCCGGACCTGCGCTACGTCACCGGCTACGACGCCAAGCAGCTCGAGCGGCTCACCTGCCTGGTGGTGCCGGCGGCCGGCGAGGCGTTCCTGGTCGTGCCGCGGCTGGAGCTGCCGGCGGCGCAGGAGTCGCCCGCCGGCTCGCTCGGCGTGGAACTGGTCCCGTGGGACGAGACCGACGACCCGTACGCGCTGGTCGCCCGCCGCCTGCCGGGCGGCCTGGCGTCGGTGGGCGTGGCCGACCGGATGTGGGCGGTGATGGCGCTGCGGTTCCGCGCCGCGATGCCGGGCGCCGAGCAGGTCGCGGCGGGCGGCGTGCTGCGGGAGCTGCGGATGCGCAAGAGCGCGGCCGAGGTCGCCGCGCTGCGCGAGGCCGGCGCGGCGATCGACCGGGTGCACCGGCGCGTGCCGGAGTTCCTGCGGGCCGGCCGGACGGAGCGGGAGGTCGGCCGGGACATCGCCGACGCGATCATCGCGGAGGGCCACGAGGCCGTCGACTTCGTCATCGTCGGGTCGGGCCCGAACGGCGCGAACCCGCACGCGGAGCTGTCGGACCGGGTGATCCGCGCGGGCGAGCCGGTGGTGGTCGACATCGGCGGGACGATGCCGAGCGGCTACTGCTCGGACTCCACCCGCAACTACTGCGTGGGCGAGCCGCCCGCCGACTACGCCGCCTACTTCGCGGTGCTGGAGGAGGCGCAGCGGCTGTCCCGCGAGGCGGTCCGGCCGGGCGTGACACCGGAGGCGGTGGACGCGGCGGCCCGCGACGTCATCGCGGCGGCGGGGCACGGCGAGCACTTCTTCCACCGCACCGGGCACGGCATCGGCCTGGAGTCGCACGAGGACCCGTACATCGTGGCGGGCAACCGCGAGCCGCTGGAACCGGGAATGGCGTTCTCGATCGAGCCGGGCATCTACCCGGGCCCGCACGGCGCGCGCATCGAGGACATCGTCGTGTGCACCGAGGACGGCCACGAGCCGATGAACGTGACGGAGCGGGGCCTGGTGGTCGTCAGCTGAACCTCCGGCCTCCCGGGGCCTCCGGGGCGTGAGGGCGCGAAGGCGCGGACGTTTTCGTCCGCGCCTTCTGCTTGTTTTCGGTCGGCGAAAAATGACCCGGAAACAGGCCGGTAACGATCTCTGTACTAAATGCGCCAGCCGGTGCCGCGCGTATTGCGGTCCGGCCGTCCCGCCATGTACCACCTTGTTTCGAGTTACGCCGGGGTAGCGCTTGTCGAGCAGAGGAGACGCCGTGGCAGAGGTCGACCTGACCAGCGTCGGGAAGGTCTATCCCGACGGGACGCGGGCCGTGACCGACCTGAACCTCAGCATCGCCGACGGGGAGTTCTTGGTGCTGGTCGGACCGTCCGGCTGCGGCAAGACCACCGCCCTGCGGATGGTCGCCGGGCTGGAGGACATCTCCGAGGGCACCGTCACGATCGGCGGTCGCGTCGTCAACCGGGTCCCCGCCCGCGACCGCGACGTCGCCATGGTCTTCCAGAGCTACGCGCTCTACCCGCACCTGTCGGTGCGGGACAACATCGGGTTCGGGCTGTCGCTGCGCAAGCTGCCCAAGGCCGAGATCCGCGAGAAGGTCGACCGCGCCGCGGAGATCCTCGGCCTGACCGACCACCTGGACCGCAAGCCGCGCAACCTGTCGGGCGGCCAGCGCCAGCGGGTGGCGATGGGCCGCGCGATCGTCCGCGAGCCGCAGGCGTTCCTGATGGACGAGCCGCTGTCCAACCTCGACGCCAAGCTGCGCGTCCAGATGCGCGCGGAGATCGCCCGCATCCAGCGCGACCTCGGCGTCACCACGATCTACGTCACGCACGACCAGACCGAGGCGATGACGCTCGGCGACCGGGTCGCGGTGATGAAGAAGGGCGAGCTCCAGCAGGTGGCACCGCCGCAGGAGCTCTACGACCGGCCGGCGAACCTGTTCGTCGCCGGCTTCATCGGCTCACCCGCCATGAACCTGCTGCACGGCGCGCTGTCCGGGGACGCGGCGAACCCGCGCCTGGAGATCGGCGGCCAGACCCTGACGCTGCCGGCCGCGGTGCTGCACGAGCGCCCCGGCCTCGCGTCCTACCTCGGGCGCGACGTCGTCGTCGGGATCCGTCCCGAGGACATGGAGGACTCCGAGCTCGTGGAGACGCCCGAGGGGTCCGGGCTGACCTCCACCGCCGACCTCGTGGAGGCGATGGGCTCGGACGTGCTGGTCCATTTCGCGGTCGAGGCCGCCCAGGTCGTCACCGAGGACACCAAGGAGCTCGCCCGGGACGCGGGGACCGACGTGCTGGGGCACATGGAGCGGCCCCGCACGGACCTGGTCGCGCGGTTCAGCCCCCGCACCCGCGTGAAGGTCGGCGACCCGGTGACGATCCGCGTCGACACCGGTCGCCTGCACTTCTTCGATATCGAGTCCGGCGCGTCGATCTGGGGATCGGACGCGGCCGGTTCGCTCAGGAAGGATGAGGGATGAGGGTCAGCAGAGGGATGGGCCACCGGACGGTGGGCGCCGCCGTCGCGGCGGGGCTGCTGCTGTCGGCCGCGGCCGCGTGCGGCGGTGGCGACGACGACAAGGGCGGCGGCTCGAAGACCTCCGGGGGGACGGAGCTGAAGGGCGTCACCGTCTCGGTGGCCGCCAAGTGGACCGGGACGGAGGAGACCAACTTCCGCAAGGTCCTGCAGGCGTTCGAGAAGCAGACGGGCGCGACCGTCCAGTACGCCTCGACCGGTGAGAACACCGACGCCTACCTCGGGCCGAAGCTGGCCGCGCACAACCCGCCGGACGTGGCGATCCTGCCGCAGCCGGGCCTGATGCAGCAGTACGCCGCCAAGGGCCAGCTGAAGCCGCTGGCCGACGACGTGGTGTCGGAGGTGTCGCAGAACTTCTCGCCGTACTGGAAGGACCTCGGCTCCTACCAGGGCAAGACCTACGGCGTGATCGCCAAGGCGGCCTACAAGTCGATCATCTGGTACCGGCCGCAGGCGTTCTCCGACGCGGGCGTCCAGCCCCCGGCGGCCTGGGCCGACCTGGTGAAGGACGCCGGCACGCTGCAGGACTCGGGCACCACCCCGTTCACGCTGGCCGCCGGCCCGCAGGACTCCTGGACGCTGACCGACTGGTTCGAGAACGTCTACCTCTCGCAGGCCGGCCCGGACAACTACGACAAGCTGGCCAAGCACGAGATCAAGTGGACGGACCCGACGGTCGCCAAGGCGCTGCAGACGCTCGCCGAGATCTGGGGCAAGCCGCAGTTCCTCAACGGCGGCGTCGCCACCGCGACCAAGACCAAGTTCGACGAGTCGATCACGCAGGTCTTCGGCCAGAACAAGGCCGCGATGGCCTACGGCGGCGACTTCGCCGCGGCCAACATCGGCACCACCAAGGCCAAGGTCGGCACCGACGCGAAGGTGTTCGCCTTCCCGAAGGCCGGCGACACCGCCCCGGCGGTCATCGGCGGTGACGTCGCGGTCGCGATGAAGGACGGCAAGGGCGCGCAGGCGCTGATGAAGTTCCTCGCCTCCCCGGACGCCGGCAAGGTCTGGGCCGGGCTCGGTGGCTACCTGACGCCGAACAAGTCCGTCCCGCCGGACGCCTACTCCGACCCGATCGCCAAGCAGCTGATCCAGCAGATGCAGCAGGCCGGCGACGCCGCCCGCTACGACATGTCCGACCTCGCGCCCGCCGCGTTCGGCGCGACGCCGGGCGCCGGCGAGTGGGAGGCGCTGCGCCAGTTCGTGAGCAAGCCGACCGACGTCAAGGGGACGCAGGCCAAGCTGGAGGCCGCGGCCGCCAAGGCGTTCAAGTAGGGGAGCGGACGACCCCGGATGAAGCCTACGAATGAGGGGGTGCCGCCGGCCGCGACGGCCGGCGGCGCCGCCGCCGTCACCGGCCCTGCCGCACCGGGCCGCGGGCGCGGCGCGCGCGAGCGGCTGACGCCGCCGTCGTGGCTGGCGCTGATGTTCCTGCTGCCCGCGCTGCTGCTGCTCGGCTTCCTGGTCGTGTACCCGATCGTGTACTCGGTGATCCGCAGCTTCTTCGACGCCTCGGGCGGCTCGTTCGTCGGCTTCGACAACTACACCGGGGTGTTCCAGGGGCACGACGACCTCGTCGCGGTGCGCAACACCGTGGTGTGGGTGGTGGTCGCGCCCACGCTCGTCACGATCATCGGGCTGTTCTTCGCCGTCCTCACCGAGCGGATCCGGTGGGCGACGGCGTTCAAGCTCGTCGTGTTCATGCCGATGGCGATCTCGTTCCTCGCCTCCGGCGTCATCTTCCGGCTGGTGTACCAGCAGGACCCCGACCAGGGCGTGGCGAACGCGGCGCTGGTCGCGATCCACGACACCTTCAAGTCGGGCACCGCCTATCCGGGCGCGGGCCCGCGCACCGGCGGCGACCAGCTCGTCCACATGCAGGGCGGTGCGGTGGTCGGGTCCAGCCCGGTGTCGGCGGGGCAGACCGCGCTGCTGCCCCTGGTGAAGGTCAAGCCCGAGTACCTGCCGAAGGACGCGAGGCCGGCCGCGCAGCCGCCGGCGGCGAAGGCCGGGCAGGTGACCGGGACCGTCTGGTTCGACTTCACCAAGGGCGGCGGCGGCGAGCTGAACAAGCCGAACGCCGGCGAGTCCGGGCTGCCCGGCGTCAAGGTGGAGGCGGTGCGCGGCGGGAAGGTCGTCGCCACGGCGACCACCGGCAAGGACGGCGCGTTCACCTTGAAGAAGGTGCCGTCGGGCCCGGTCACGCTGCGGCTGCCGAAGAGCAACTTCACCGCCTCCTACGGCGGCGCCGAATGGCTCGGCAGCACGCTGATCACGCCGGCGATCATCGGGTCGTACCTGTGGGTGTGGTCCGGGTTCGCGATGGTGCTGATCGCCGCGGGCCTGGCCGCGATCCCGCGCGACGCGCTGGAGGCGGCCCGGGTGGACGGCGCGACCGAGTGGCAGGTGTTCCGGCGGGTGACGATCCCGCTGCTCGCCCCGGTGCTGGTCGTCGTGCTGGTCACGCTCGTCATCAACGTGCTGAAGGTGTTCGACCTGGTGTTCATCATCGGCGGCGGCGATCCGAACGCCAACGTGCTGGCGCTGCAGATGTGGACCAAGTCGTTCGGCGGCGGCAACGACCCCGGCTCCGGCAGCGCGATCGCGGTGCTGCTGTTCCTGCTGGTGCTGCCCGCCATGCTGTTCAACATCCGGCGACTGCGGCAGGAGCGGAAATGAGCACCGCGGACGGCACTGACGTCACCCCGGACGGCGCGCCGGACGACGACGGCGGCACCGGTGGCACCGCCGCCACCGCCGGCACCGGTGCGGGCGCCGCGCCGGAGAAGGGCCGCGAGGCGAAGGGCACCACCGCGGCGGCCGCCGCGAACGGGGCGGCGGGCGCGCCGCGCCGGAGCGTGGCGTCCCGCCTGGTGGGCCGGGCCGGCGGCACCGTCGTGCAGGTGCTGCTGGTGCTGGTCGCGCTGTTCTGGCTGGTGCCGACGTTCGGCCTGTTCGTGGAGTCGCTGCGCTCCACCGAGGACAACAACGCCGGCGGCTGGTGGAAGATCTTCTCCCACCCGTCCCAGATCACGACCAGCGCCTACAGCTCGCTGCTGGACAAGCCCGACTTCGTCGACTCGTTCTGGAACACCGTGCTCATCACGGTGCCCGCGACGGTGCTGGTCGTCGCGATCGCCTCGCTCGCGGCGTACGCGTTCGCGTGGCTGGAGTTCCCCGGCCGCGACTGGCTGTTCCTGATCGTCGTCGCGCTGCTGGTGGTGCCGGTGCAGGTCGCGCTGCTGCCGGTCGCGAAGCTCTACGGGAACATCGACGTCGGCGGGTTCAAGATGTACGGCTCGATCACCGGCGTGGTGCTGTTCCACGTCGCGTTCGGCCTGCCGTTCGCGATCTTCCTGCTGCGCAACTTCTTCGCCGCGATCCCCCGGGACCTGCTGGAGGCGGCCCGGATGGACGGCGGCTCGGAGTGGACGATCTTCCGGCGGGTGATCTTCCCGCTGGGCGGCCCGGCGATCGCCTCGCTCGGCATCTTCCAGTTCCTGTGGGTGTGGAACGACCTGCTGGTCGCGCTGGTGTTCGCCAACACCGGGGCGCAGCCGATGACCAAGTGGCTGCAGTCGCAGATGCGGCAGTTCACCGGCAACATCGACATCCTCGCGCCCGGCGCGTTCCTGTCGCTGCTGGTGCCGCTGGTCGTGTTCTTCGCCTTCCAGCGCTACTTCGTCCAGGGCGTCCTCGCCGGTTCGGTCAAGTAGCGGACGCGCCCGTGCGGCGCGCTGGGCGTACCGGTGCGCGCGCCGGGCATGGCGCGAAGACGGGAAAGGCCCGTGCGGGGGATCGCCCCGCACGGGCCTTCGCGTCACCGGGGGCGGCTCCGGCCTCCGGCCGGGGCCGCCGGGATCAGTCGACGGCCTTCTTCAGGTCCGGCGCGGCGGCGGCCGCGGCGCCCGGGTGGCCGATCGCGAGGCCGCTGGCCGGGTCGAAGAAGTGCAGCCGCTTGGTGTCCACGGCCAGGTCGATGTCCTGCCCGGGCCGCACGTGCGAGCGGGAGTTGACGCGGGCGGTCCACAGCGCCTTGTTGTCCACCAGCGGGATCGCCATGTCGGCGTCGCCCTCGGCGGCGTCCTCGGCGAGGTCGGCGGTGTCCTTGTGCTCGACCGGCGGGGCGTCGATGGTGAAGATGACGTTGATCTCGCTGCCGAGCTCCTCGGTGACGCTGCTCTTCACCGACATCGGCGCCCAGTCGGGGTTGGCGTGCGCGGCGTCCTCGAAGTCGGACGGGCGGACGCCGAGGATCACCTCCTTGCCGATGTAGTCGCGCAGCGCGGGACGGTCGTTGAGGAGCGCGTCCGGCACCGGCAGCGAGAACCCGGCGAAGGAGACCTGCGCGCCGCCGTCGCCCCGGTCGAGCCGGGCGGTGACGAAGTTCATCGCGGGCGAGCCGATGAACCCGGCGACGAACATGTTGACCGGGTTGTCGAACAGCCGCTGCGGGGTGTCGACCTGCTGCAGCTTGCCCTCGCGCAGCACGCACACCCGCGAGCCGAGGGTCATCGCCTCGATCTGGTCGTGGGTGACGTACACGGTGGTGACGCCGAGCCGCTCGTGCAGCTGGCTGAGCGAGGCCCGCATGGACACGCGGAGCTTGGCGTCGAGGTTGGACAGCGGCTCGTCCATCAGGAACGCCTGCGGCTCGCGGACGATCGCGCGGCCCATCGCGACGCGCTGGCGCTGGCCGCCGGACAGGGCGGCGGGCTTGCGGGACAGGAACTGCTCGAGGCCGAGCATCTTCGCGGCCTCGTGCACCTTCTGCTTGATCTCCGACTTCGGCGTGCCGCGCAGCTTCAGGCCGAACGCCAGGTTCTGCTCGACGGTCATGTGCGGGTAGAGCGCGTAGTTCTGGAACACCATCGCGATGTCGCGGTCCTTGGGCGCGAGGTCGTTGACGACCTGGCCGCCGATGGAGATCTTGCCGCCGCTGATCTCCTCCAGGCCGGCGATCATCCGCAGCGCGGTCGACTTGCCGCAGCCGGACGGGCCGACCAGCACCATGAACTCGCCGTCCTGGATCGTCAGGTCCAGGCCGTCCACCGCCTTGACGCCGCCCGAGTAGACCTTGTCCACCTGGTCCAGCTTGATCTCGGCCATCCCGCCCCCTTTGGAAACGTTTCCCATCCACCCCTGCTCAGCAGGGCTTTCTCTCAATGGCTGGAGTAAACAACATGGAATCGTTTCCATGGGAGAGTTGATCAGGATAAGATCGCAGATCTGCGGATATGGGGAGGCGAGGCGGCCGGTGGGGGACGGGCGATCGGCGACGATCAAGGACGTGGCGGCCGCGGCGGGCGTCGGCATCGCCACGGTGTCCCGGGTGTTCTCCGGCGGCTCGGTCAGCGCGGCGACCCGCGAGCGGGTGCTGGCCGCGGCCGCCGAGCTGGACTACCGACCGAGCGCCCTCGGCCGCGGCCTCAAGCTGCGCCGCAGCGGCGGCATCGGCCTCGTGCTGCCCGGCGTCACCGACCCCTTCCACGCCGAGCTGGTCGCCGGCGTGCTGGCCAGCGCCCGCACGCTCGGCGGGCACGTGATCGTGGAGGCGTCGGAGGGCGACCCCGCGCAGGAGGCCGAGATCGTCGACCGGCTCGTCGAGCAGCGGGTGGACGGGATCATCGCGCTGCCCGCCGGGGACGAGGCCGACTGGCGCGCCGCCGTCCGGGTCTGCTCCAGCGTGGTGTTCGCCGACCGGGTGCTGCCCGGCCTGCCGGAGATCCCCGCGGTGCTCGCCGACGACGCCGGCGGCGTCCGGTCCCTGGTGGAGTACCTCGCCGGGCTCGGGCACCGGCGGATCGCGTTCCTCGGCGGCGCCGCGCCCGGCGAGCGTCCCGGCGTGCGGGAGCGCGCGTTCCGCGACGCGCTGGCCCGGCTCGGCGTCCCGGTGGAGGAGGACCTGGTCGTCGCGGCGCGGCCCGCGCGGGACGCCGCGTACGCCGCCGCGGCGGGGCTGCTGCAGCGCCGCGCGGACGTGACCGCCGTGCTCGCCGCCGGGCACCTGCTCGGCGAGGCCGCCGTGCTGGTGGCCCGGGAGCTGGACCTGCGCGTCCCCGCCGACGTGTCGATCGCGATGGTCGACGACGTGGCGTGGGCGGAGCTGTGCGACCCGCCGCTGACGGCGGTGGCGCGGCCGGGCCGCGACATCGGCCACCGGGCGTGCGAGCTGCTGCTCCGCGACCAGGCCCGGCGCGGCCGGGGCGGCCCGCTGCTGCTGCCGACCGAGCTGGTGGTGCGGGGGAGCTGCGGCGCGCTGCGCGGCTCCCGGCGCTGACCCCCCCGCCGTCAGGGCCCGCTTCCGGTGGTGGACGGGCGATTAGAGCTGATCTGTGATCTGCTGGGGTCACGTGCGCCGCCCCGGCACGCTAGATTTCCCGCGTGGAGGAGATCGATCGTCAGATCATGGCGCTGCTGGCCGACGACGGGCGGATGAGTTTCACCGATCTGGCCAAGCGGACGGGCCTGTCGGTGTCGGCGGTGCACCAGCGGGTGCGGCGGCTGCAGAAGCGCGGCGTCATCCGGGGCTTCACCGCCCAGCTCGACAACGAGCAGATCGGGCTGCCCCTCACCGCGTTCGTGTCGATCAAGCCGATCGACCCGGCGGCGCCCGACGACGCGCCCGACCGGCTGACCCACCTGGAGGCGATCGAGGCCTGCCACTCGGTCGCGGGCGACGAGAGCTACATCCTGAAGGTCCGGGTGGCGTCCCCCAACGAGCTGGAGGAGCTGCTGCAGCAGATCCGGGCGGCGGCGAACGTCGCCACCCGCACCACCGTCGTGCTCAGCACCCCGTGGGAGGGGCGCCGCCCGTCGCTGTGAGGACGCGCGCGGGCGGCCGCCCCGGCGCGTGCGGCGCGCGCGCTCACGAACGCGGGGCGAACGCCTCCAGCGCCTCGCGGGCCAGGTACATCGAGTCCCACGGGTCGGCGTCCGGCCCGGTGAGCTCCGGGTCGAAGTTCAGGTCGACGAACAGCTCGGTCACGCCCTGCTCCTCCAGCGCGGCGAAGTCGGCGATGATCTGCTCGTAGGTGCCGGTGAGCGGGCGCCGGCCGCCCTCGGGCGGCGCGGCCTCCTCGGTGCGGACCCGCACCGCGCCCCGGCAGACGAACCGGAGCGCCGCCGAGTCGCGGCCGGCCTTGTCGGCGGCGTCCCGGACGATCTCGATCGAGCGGCCGATCGCGGCCAGGTCGGCGCGGCTGGAGCTGACCCAGCCGGCGGCGAGCCGCCCGGCGCGGCGCAGCGCGCCCTCCGAGGCGCCGCCGAGCAGGACCGGCGGCTCGGGCTCCTGCAGCGGACGGGGGTCCATGGTGACGGGCGGGACGTCGTAGAACTCGCCGTGGAACTCGCTGACCTCGCCGGGCTTGCCCGTCCACATCGCGCGCAGCGCGGCGAGGAACTCCTCGGCGCGGGCGCCGCGCCGCTCCATCGACGCGCCGACCGCGGCGAACTCCTCCGGCATCCAGCCGTTGCCGAGCCCGAGGTCCAGCCGGCCGCCGGTGACGTGGTCCAGGGTGATCGCCTGCTTGGCGAGCATGGCGGGGGAGTAGAACGGCATGTTCGCCACGGCGACGCCCAGCCGCACCCGGCTGGTGTAGCCCGCGAGGTAGGCCAGCGTGACGAGCGGGTCGGGCACGTTGCGGTAGGTCTGGTCGGCCGAGCCGGCCGGGTTGACGACGCGCTGGAGCGTCCACAGGGAGTGGTAGCCGAGCTCCTCGGCCCGCTGTGCGATCAGCACCTGGTTGGCCGGGGTGGACCACGCCCCCGCCACCGGTACTGCGAACCCGATCTGCACGGCGCTCCTCCTCCTCGTCGGGCCGCACCTTACAGCGTCAAGGGCGGAGCCCGGTGCGGCGTGGTCGAAGCGCCGAATCTACCGGACTCGCGGTCGCCGGAACGCCTCCCGCAACGCCGCGTGCGCGACGGGCGGGGCGGCCAGATGGTCCAGCGCGAGCAGCGCGGCGCCGAGCAGCGGCGGGTCGTCCGGGACGATCAGCCGGGCGCGCGGCGCGAGGGCCGCGTAGCGCTCGGCGACCGCGTCCATCAGCAGCGGGCGGCGGGCGGCGAGCACGCCGCCGCCGAGCACCACGTCGGCCGGGGAGTCCAGCAGGCCGAGGCGGCTCAGCGCGACCGAGCCGAGGACGGCGATCTCCTCGGCCAGGCGCAGCACGACCCCGCGCGCCACCGCGTCGCCGGCCTCGGCGGTGTCGATCAGCACCGGCGCGAGGGCGGTGAGCCGCCCCTCGTCGAACTCGCCGAGGTGGATGCCGAGCCCGACGTCGATGGCACGGTCCACGCCGAAGTGGGCGGCGACCGCGCCGGTCAGCGCGGTGCGCGGGCCGCGGCCGTCCTCGCCGCGGATGGCGTGCCATAGCGCGGCGCGGCCGAGCGCGCCGCCGCCGCCCCAGTCGCCGGTGTGCTCGCCGAGCGAGGGGAAGCGGGCGGTGCGGCCGTCGGGGGCGACGCCGGCGCAGTTGATGCCGGCGCCGCAGACGACCGCGACGCCCCAGCCCTCGGTGACCGCGCTGCGCAGCAGCGCGAACGTGTCGTTGCCGACCACCGCGGTGGGCGCGAGCCCCCGCTCCAGCAGCAGCCCCTCCAGCCGCTCCTCCTCGCCCGGCAGGTCGACGTTGGCCATGTAGGCGGCGAGGTGGACGACGTCGCCGGGCGGTACGCCGGCCTCGGCGAGCGCGGCGCCGATGACCGCGGCGAGCGCGTCCACGGCGCCGTCGAGCCCGGTGGCCTGCGGCCGGAACCCGGCGCCGCGCGCGGTCGCCAGCAGTTCCCCGCCGGTCCCCGCCACGGCCGCGTCGATCTTGCTGTTGCCGCCGTCCACCGCGACGAGCACCCCGTCCCGGCGCCGCGCCGGCGCTGCGGCCATCAGGCGGCCCACGGCAGGTGGGCGCGGTTCGCGGCGACCAGGTCGCGGGCGAGCCGGTCGGCGAACGCGAGCTGCCCGACCAGCGGGTGGGCCAGCAGCGCGTCCGCGACCCGCTCGACGCCGCCGCGCAGCGCCGCGTCCAGCGCCAGCTCCTCGTAGCCGGACACGTGCGCGACCAGCCCGGAGAACAGCGGCTCGAGCGGCGGGACGGGCAGCGGGACCGGCCCGGACGCGGTGATCCGCGCGGGCACCTCGATCACGGCCCGGTCGTCCAGGAACGGGAGCGTGCCGCCGTTGCGGACGTTGACGACCTGCGCGTCGCCGCGCCCGGTGAGCAGCGACACGGCGAGCTGCACGGCGGCTTCGGAGTAGTAGGCGCCGCCGCGCTCCTCCAGCCGCGCGGGCTTGGTGTCCAGGGCGGGGTCGGCGTACATGGCGAGCAGGTCGCGCTCCAGCGCGGCGACCTCCTCCGCGCGCGTCGGGGCGCCGCGCTGCTCGCGCACGACGCGGTCGTGCTCGTAGAAGTAGCGCAGGTAGTAGGACGGGACGGCGCCGAGCCGGCGCACGAACGGCGCGGGCAGCCCGGACATTCCGGCCAGGTCCTCGGCGTGGCCGTCGAGCAGCTCGGGCAGGACGTCGCGCCCGTCCAGCGCGATCGAGCGCACCCAGGTCAGGTGGTTGAGGCCCGCGTGGCCGAGCGCGATCCGCTCGGGCGCCGCGTCGAGCAGCGCGGCGGCGCGGCGCTGCACGCCGATGGCCACGTTGCACAGCCCGACGGCGCGGTGCCCGGCGTCCAGCAGCGCGCGGGTGACGATGCCGACCGGGTTGGTGAAGTCGATGATCCACGCGTCCGGGGCGCGTGCGGCGACGCGCTCGGCGATGTCCAGCACGACCGGGACGGTGCGCAGCGCCTTGGCGAGCCCGCCCGCCCCGGTGGTCTCCTGCCCGACGCAGCCGCACTCCAGCGGCAGCGTCTCGTCGATCCGCCGGGCCGCCTGCCCGCCGACCCGGAGCTGGACCAGCACGACCGCGGCGCCGTCCACGGCCGCGTCGAGGTCGCCGGTCGTGACGACCTTCGCGGGGTGGCCGGCGCGGGCCAGCATCCGCGCGGCGAGCCCGCCCACGAGATCCAGCCGCCGCGCGTCCGGGTCGGCGAGGACCAGCTCCGACACCGGCAGCGCCGCCCGCTCGCGGGCGATCCCGTCGACCAGCTCCGGGGTGTAGGTGGACCCGCCCCCGATGACCGTCAGCTTCAACCCTTCACTCCCGTCAACGTCACACCCTGGATGAACACGCGCTGGGCGAGGAAGAACACCACCAGCACCGGCATGATGGTCAGCAGCGTCGCCGCCATCGTGAGGTTCCACTCGACGTGGTGCGCGGCGCGGAACGTCGCCACGCCGATCGCGAGGGTCCAGTTCTCCGGCTTGGCGTACACCAGCGGCCCGTAGTAGTCGTTCCAGCAGTAGAAGAACTGGAACAGCGCGACGGCCGCGAGCGCGGGCTTGGCCATCGGCAGCACGACCCGCAGCATGGTGCGCAGCTCCCCGCAGCCGTCGACCCGCGCGGCGTCGGCGTACTCGCGCGGGATCGTCACCAGGAACTGGCGCAGCAGGAAGATGGAGAACGCGTCGCCGAACGCCTGCGGGATGATCAGCGGCCAGAGCGTCCCGGTGAGGTGGAAGCGGGACCAGACGATGTACAGCGGCACCATCGTCACCTGCGGCGGCAGCATCATCGCCGAGATGACCACGACGAGCGCGAGGTTGCGGCCGCGGAACCGGAAGCGCGCCAGCGCGTAGGCGACCGGGACGCTGGACACCAGCATCAGCGCGGTCGACAGCGCCGCGTACACGGTGCTGTTGACCGTCCACCGCACCATGTCGCCGCTGAAGGCGCGGCGGAAGTTCTCGAAGTGCCATTCCCTCGGCCACAGCGAGGTGCTGAGCGCCTGCGAGTCGCTCATCACGGCGGTGAGGAACATGAACGCCAGCGGCGCCAGGAACATCACCGCGAGGACGATCGCGGCGGCGTGCGTGGCGATCCACATCAGCGTGCGGCGGCCCCGCCCCCCGTGGGCCGGGACGGCTCCCGTCGTGGCGGTCACTGCGCCTCCTCTCCGGCGAACGCGCGGAACTGCCGCAGCAGGAGGAGCGTGAACGCCATCGCGATGACGAACATGACCAGTGCGAGCACGCACGCGTAGCCCATGTTGAACTGCCGGAACCCCTCGTCGTAGAGCCACTGCGGGAACGTCAGCGTCGACCCGCCGGGGTAGCCGGGCGCGAACTGGGTGCCGGGCAGGTCGGCCTGCCCGGCCGCGACCTTCCCGGCGACCATGGCCTGCGTGAAGTACTGCAGCGTCTCGATCACGCCGGTGACGGCGGCGAACGCCAGGACGGGCGAGACCGTCGGCAGCGTGATGTGCCGGAACCGCGCCCAGGCGCCGGCGCCGTCGATGGCGGCCGCCTCGTACAGCGACCGGGGCACGTTCAGCAGCGCCGCCAGCAGGATGATCATGACGTCGCCGACCGCCCACAGCCCGAGCAGCGACAGGCCGGGCTTGGCCCACGCGGAGTCGTTGAAGAAGTCCGGCAGCGAGAACCCGAGATGGCGGGCGATCACCGGGAACGGGCCGGTGCCGGGGTTCAGCACGAACACGAACGCCACGGTCGCCGACACCGGCGGGATCAGGTACGGGACGTAGAACACCGCCCGCAGCAGGTTGCCGCCCCGCTTGATCCGGGTGAGGAGCTGCGCGACGCCGAGCCCGAACAGCACCCGGAGCGGGACGAGTACCGCCACCAGCCACAGCGTGTTGCGCATCGCCGCCCAGGCGTCGCCGTCGTGCAGCAGGTAGCGGTAGTTGTCCAGCCCGACGTACTTCAGGGTGAACAGGTTGTAGCGGGTGAAGGAGAAGTAGACGGTCGCGGCGAGCGGGTAGGCGAAGAACAGCCCGAACCCGGCCAGCCACGGCGACAGGAACGCCAGCACCCGCAGCCGCCGCCGGCGGCCGGCCCGGGACGCCGTCCCGAGCCGGCCGCGCCGCAGGGGCAGGCGCAGCGAGCCGGAGGCCACGGCGTCAGCCCCCGGCCAGCTTCAGCGACGCGTCGACCTTCCCGTCGAGGCCGGTGAGCGCCCTGCCGAGGTCGCCGGCCTTGCCGGGCTCCCACTGGTCCTGGACGAACTGCTGGAACTTCACGACGTAGTCGTTGCCGTTCGGGGTGGGCGGCGTCGTGGCGCTCGCGGGGTTCTTGAAGATGTCGAGGAACGTCCTGAACTGCGGCGGCAGGCTCAGGTCCGGCGAGGACAGCGAGGCGATCGTGGTGGGGACGTTGCCGAGCGCGTTGGCGAAGGTGACGAGCGCGCCGGTGTCGGTCGTCAGGTACCGGATGAACTCCCACGCGGCGGCGCGGTGCTTGGCGCCGCGCGGGATGCCGATGACGGTGCCGGTGACGAATCCGCTGCCGTAGCGGGCGTCCTGCCCGTCGGGGACGGGCGCGGGCGCCGTCCCGTAGTCGACCTTCGGCGCCTCCTCCTGCATGAACTTGGTGCGCCACTCGCCGTCGACGGCCATGGCGACCTTGCCCTTCTCGAAGGGGTTGGACGACTCGAACTCCTGGCCCATCGAGTGCAGGAACTTCTTGACGTCGTCGTAGCCGTACCAGTCGATGAGGCTCTTGTCCCACTGCAGGTACGCCTTGACGGCGGGGTCGGCGGCGAAGGCGGCGCGCCCGTCGGGGGTGAGCCACTTCGCGCCGAACTGGGTGGCGAGGTGCTGCACCTGGTGCTCGTAGTACTGCGCCGACGGCATGAACCCGGCGACCTTGATGCTCCCGTCGGGGTTGCGGACGGTGAGCTTCTTGGCCAGCGCGGTCAGCTCGGAGAACGTGCGCGGCGGCTGCTCGCCCTTCATCAGGGCCTTGTTGTAGTAGAGCCCGTAGGCGTCGGCGAGCAGCGGCATCGCGCACCGGCGGCCCTTGTACTGCGTGTACTGCTGGACCGGCTTGGGGAACTGGTTCATGTCGAGCCTGGACCCGGCGATGTCGCCGGACAGGTCCTGCCAGGCGCCGCTCTGGCACCACTGCCCGACGCTGTCGGTGGTGAACGACGACACGACGTCGGGCGGGTTGCCGCCGCGGATGGCGTTGGTGATGCGGTCGTCGGTCTGGTCCTTGACGAGCTTGACGGTGACGTTCGGGTGCAGCTTGTGGAAGCCCGCGACGGCGTCCTGGAACGCCTTTACCTCGTGCGGGGCGCTCCAGCCGTGCCAGACCTCGATGGTCTGCTTGTCCCCGATCTTCGGGCCGCCGGACTGGCCGCCGTTGCCGCCGGCCGTACAGGCCGTGAGGCCGAGCCCGGCGGCGGCCAAAGCCGCGGCGAGCCGGCGCGTTGTCGATGTGCGCACTCCGGTTCTCCTTCGGGGGAGGGACGGCCGGTGCCGCCGTCCGCTGTGGGGGAGTGGGGTGGGATGGGTGCGGTCGGTCCGGGGGACGGGGCGGTTCGGAGAGGGGGTTTGAGGAACGGGGCGGTTCAGGGACGGGGCGTGTCGGGGACGGTGGTGGAGAACACCTCGTCGCGGGTCTCCTGGAGGGCCAGTTGCAGCGCGCCGGCGACGACCGGGTTGCCCCGCAGGGAGCTGAGCCGGACCTCGGGGCGCGGGATCGTCAGGCTGTGCAGGTGCTGCCGGACGCGGGCGCGCAGCGGCTCGCCGCCGGCGCGCAGGACGTCGCCGGTGAGCACGACCAGGGCCGGGTCGAGGACGGCGACGACGGTGGCGAGGGTGGCGCCGAGCCGGGTCGCCAGCTCGGTCAGCGCGCGTTCGGCGCGGGCCCCGGCGTCGGCTGCGGTGCGCGTTCCCGCGCGGCCGTCGCCGACCTCGGCGGCGGCGCGGCCGAGCGCGGTGGCCGCGTCCCGGCCGCGGAACCCGTGCTCGCGCATCAGCTTCAGCACGGCCGCGCCGCCGGTGAGGCTGTGCACGCCGCCGGTGTGGGTGCGGCGCACGTCGCGCATCAGCGGGGCGCCGACCGCGGGCGCGTAGCCGATCTCGCCGGCGCCGCCGGTCGCGCCGCGGTGGAGCGCGCCGTCCAGCACGACGGCCATGCCGACGCCGTCGGCGACCCACAGCAGCACGAAGTCGCGGGTCCCGGCGGCCTGCCCGCCGGCGCGCTCGGCGAGCGCGGCGAGGTTGACGTCGTTCTCGATGGCGATCCGGACGCCGAGGCCGCCGGCGAGGGTGTCGACGAGGTCGGGGATGTGCCAGCCGGGGATGTGCGCGGCGTAGCCGAGCCGTCCGGTGGACGGGTCGATCGCGCCCTGGATGCCGATGACGGCCCGGTTCAGCGCGGTGCGGGCGAGCCCGGCCGCGGCGGCGGCCTTGTCGAGGGCCTCCGCCATCCGGGCGACCACGTCGACGCCCGTGCGGGCGGGGGTGGGGAGGGTGTGCTCGCCGACGACCGTCCCGGTCAGGTCGGCGACGCTGACCCTGATGCGGGCCGGGGTGACGTCGGCGCCGGCGACGTGGGCGGCGGCCCCGTTGACGCGGTACAGCTCGGCGGTCCGGCCGGGGAGCCCCTCGCGCAGGCCGTCCCGCACGACGAGGCCGGCCTCCTCGAGCCGGGCGAGCAGCTGCGAGGCGGTCGGCTTGGAGATGCCGGTGAGGTCGGAGATCTGCGGGCGGGTGAGCGGGCCGCGGGCGAGCAGCGCCTCCAGCGCGGCGCGGTCGTTGATGGCGCGCAGCAGGCTCGGGGTCCCGGGGACGGGCGCGGTCACGGCGGCTCCTCGGAGAGTTAAGAAGGTTTCCTAACTTGGAGGAGAAAGTAAGGACTCTTAACGAACACGTCAAGACCCTGCGACGGCCGGTTCCGGGCGGGCGGCCGCGCGGGCGGCCCGAGGGGAGGTCACGGCGGAGGTCACGGATGAGGGCGTGACGGGGCGCCGGGAGGGCGGCGGGCGGTCAGGGCGGGGAGTCGAGCGGGCGGGCCGGGGGCGCGTCAGGGGGCGGCGACGATGAAGCCGACGTTGCCGAACCCGATCTCGTCGCCGGGCCGGACGCGGGCCGGGCCGGTGAGCCGCCAGCCGTTCACCCGGGTGCCGTTCATCGAGCCCAGGTCGGAGACCATCCAGCCCTCTTCGGCCTGGTACAGCTCGGCGTGGAAGCGGGAGACGGTCAGGTCCGTCAGCACGAACTGGCAGGCGGGGGCGCGGCCGACCACGATCCGGGACGACCCGGCGGGCGGCAGCACGAAGCGCGGCAGCCGGGGGCCCCGCCACGCCGCCTCGATCCGCGCGGTCACCTGCGAGACGGTCGCGACCAGGCCGGTCAGCCGGCCGACGACGCGGCTCGTGGGGGGCAGGTCGTGCACGATGTCGTCCAGCTCGGCGCGGCTGCGCGCCTGCAGCACCTGGTCGACGCGGCGTTCGAACGTCTCGTGCGACATCCGGCCCTCGGACACGCGCTCGCTGAGGACGCGCAGCACCCGGTCCCGCTCGGTGTCGGACGCTCGCACCGGGTAAGAGGGCTGACCGTCCATGGCTGTGAGTATCCAGTCCCCGTCGTCGGCTGTCCAGAATGGCCGTCAGGCGGAGGGCGGGCGATCGCCCTCACCCGCCCTCCACCTTTTCGATGCCTGGAAGCCGCCGGAAGTTCGGGAACGTTCCGCGGAGTTCCCGCGGTGCCCCTCCGCGGGTTCCCCGGTGCCGTGCCGGGTCAGCGGGAGAGCAGGTCCCGCGCGATGTGGGTCACCTGGATCTCGTCGGTGCCGGCGTAGATCTGGAACGACTTGGCGTCGCGGGCCAGCTGCTCGACCCGGTACTCGCTCATGTAGCCGTTGCCGCCGAACAGCTGCACCGCCTCCTGTGCGACCTCGCTGGCGGCCTGCGCGGCGTACAGCTTCATCGCCGACGCCTCGGCGAGCGTCGGGGTGCGGCCGGAGCGCTGCATCTCCACGTGGCGGAACACCAGGTTCTGCACGTTGAGGCGGGCGACCTCCATCTTGGCGAGCTTGAGCTGGATGAGCTGGAAGTCGCCGATCCGCTGCCCCCACAGCTCGCGGGTCTTGGCGTACTCGACCGACAGCTTCAGGCACTCCTCGATGACGCCGAGGGCCATCGCGGCGACGCCGGCGCGCTCGGTGACGAAGTTCTGCTTCGCCGACTCCTTGCCGCCCTGCGAGCCGGACGACAGGAGCCGGTCGGCGCCGGCGCGCACGTCGTTGAGGAACAGCTCGCCGGTGGGGGAGGAGTGCAGGCCCATCTTGCGCAGCGGTTTGCTCTGCTCCAGGCCCTCCATGCCGCGGTCCAGGACGAACGTGAGGATCTCGCGGTCGCGGGGCTCGCGGCCGTCGTCGAGCTTGCAGTAGAAGACGATCGTGTCGGCGTAGGGGCCGTTGGTGATGAAGGTCTTGCCGCCGTTGATGACGTACTCGTCGCCGACCTTCCTCGCGGTGGCCTGCATGCCGCCGAACGCGTCGGACCCTGAGTTCGGCTCGGTGATGGCCCAGGCGCCGACCTTCTCCATGGTGAGCAGGGGCAGCGCCCAGCGCTCCTTCTGGTCGGGGGTGCCCCGCTTCATGATCGTCCCGGCGGCGAGGCCGAGGCCGACGCCCATCGCCGAGACCATGCCGGGGGCGACCTTGCACAGCTCGATGACCGGCAGCATCGTCATCGCCGCGTTGCCGCCGCCGGGGCCGTCGGAGTCCTTCTTCGCCGCGTCCCCGTCCCCGCCGGCCTCGCGCTCCCTGGCGATCCGGGCCTGGAAGGACGAGCGCGCCATCTCGTCCATCCCGAACGTCTTGTACAGGCTCCGGAGCAGGTCGTAGGGCGGCAGCTCGCCGGAGTCCAGGGCGTCCAGGTTCGGCCGGACCTCCGCGTCGATCCAGCCGCGCACGGCGTCCCGGATCATCAGGTCTTCCTCGGACCACTCGATCATGCTCAGCCTCGCCCTTCCGGTTCCCGCAGGTTGCGGGCACCATCCAAGCAGATTCGAAAAGCGAGCGCTTACTCGGGGAGGCGGACGACGTCGGCGAGCACGCCGCCGCCCGCGGTGAGCCGCTTGGACGACGGGCTGTCGTACACGACCATCAGCCGGGTTCCCTCCCCGTGCAGGCCGTCCAGGACGGCGAGGCCCTCGGGGTGGTCGTCGCCGTCGCCGTAGGACAGGTCGCCGACGCGGGGCAGGTCCTCGGCGGGGACGACCTCGGGCGCGTCGACCTCCGCGATCCCCGGCCAGCGGTGCACCCGCACCGGGCCGTCCAGGTCCATGCTCGGACCGGTCAGGATCAGCAGGTCGTCGCCCTGCGGGCACAGGTCGCGGATGCCGAGCCCGCCCAGGTCCAGGAAGTGCGTGCGGTACAGGGCCTTGCCGTCGCCGACCGGCAGCGGCCGCAGCCGGCGCGGGTCGTCGGGGTCGGTGCCCGGCCGGATCTCCACCAGCACGGCCCAGCCGCGCAGCACCGGCCCGCGCAGCCCGATGTAGAGCCGGTCGCGGTGCGCGGCGATCCCCTCGATGTCGATGCCGTTGTCCTTGCTGGGGATCGACAGGAAGGGCGCCAGGTGCGGGTCGTCCGCGAGCAGGTCGGTGACGGAGTCGCCGTGCAGCCCGAGCACGGCGGCGGTGCGGTCGCCGTCCTCGCGGACGACCTCGGGCAGCCCGTCCGCGCTGGCGGCCAGCGGGAGGCGGGCGAGCACGAAGCGGTTGTCCTCGCGCACCACCGAGGCCAGCCGCTTGCGGGCCTTCGCCCCGGACTGGCCCGGCTTGATCTTCTTGCGCTTGAGGCTGTGCGAGCCGATCGCCCACAGCCATCCGTTGCCGCGCGCCAGGCCCTCGATGTCGGCCTCCTCGCCGGGGCCGGCGGGCAGGTCGACCAGGTCGGCGAGCGCGACCGTGGTGTGCCCCTCGTAGCCGGTGACGAGCCCGTCGCCGTCGAGCGTCGCGGTGAGCCGCTCGATGGTGGCGGTCTCGTCGCCCGCCACCCACAGGCAGCGGCCGTCCTGGCGCACGGCGGACAGGTTGGTGTGCGTCCCGGCTTCCCGGCTCTCGAGCCCGAAGCGCAGCTCGACCTGGCGTTCCACGATCATGAGCGGAATGCTCCCATAAAACGGGCGCCGTTCCGGCCCGCCGCGCCCGCGCCCGTGCGGCCGCTATCGGTCCCAGAGGACGTGCAGGTGCGGCGGCTTGCGGAAGACCAGCCCGTGCGCGCGCGCCGGGCGGGACGGGTCGAGCCGGAGGCCGGGCAGCTCCAGCAGCGCGGCGACCGCGGTGCGGGCCTCCAGCCTGGCCAGATGGGCGCCGAAGCAGAAGTGCGGACCGTGTGCGAACGCCAGGTGCTCGCCGGCGTTGGCGCGCCGCACGTCGAACCGGTCGGGGTCGGGGAACACGGCGGGGTCGCGGTTGGCGCCCGCGATCGACACGCGCACCAGGTCGCCCGCGCGCACCGTGACGCCGCCGAGGGCGGTGTCGCGGGTGGCGTAGCGGTCGACGACCGACGCCGACGGCTCCAGCCGCAGCGACTCCTCGATCGCGGCGGGCAGCAGGCCGGGGTCGTCCAGGACGAGCCGGAGCTGGCCGGGGTGGCCCAGCAGGTGCAGCACCGTGTTGGCGATCATCCCCTCGGTGGTGTCGATGCCGCCGAACATCAGGATGGCCGCGTTCGCCACGACCTCGGCGGTGGTCAGGCCCGCCCCGTCCGCGGCGGCCTCCGCCAGCAGCGACCCGGGGGCGTCCGCGGTGACCGCCTTCTCGTTGATCGCCTTCTCGACGGCCGCGCGCAGCAGCGCGTACGCCTTGTCCGCACGGGCGGGCGCGTCCCCGCCCGCGGTGATGGCGGACACGGCCTCGACGAACGCCCCGTACCAGGACCGGATGGTCGCGGCGTCGACGCCCTCCAGGCCGAGCGCCTCGGCGACGACCGCGACGGCAAGCGGGCCGGCCAGCTCGCCGCGCAGCTCCGCGCGGCCGGCCGGCGCGAGCCCGCCGACCAGCCGCGCGACCTCGGCCTCGACGAACGCGGTGAACCGCTCGCGGGTCCGCGCGGGCCGGAACGGCCGGGCGAACGGGTCGCGGTGCCGGGCGTGGACGGGCCCGTCCAGCGACAGCATGCTCGGCCCGACGACCCGCGCGGTGGAGAAGCGCGGGTCGTCGACGGTGAAGGCCGCCGCGTCCCGCATCACCCGCTGCGCCAGGTCACGCGAGGTGACCAGCCAGCCGCCGAGGGCGGGCAGCCAGGAAACGGGCTCGGCGGCGCGCAGGCGGGCCAGCAGGGGATGCGGGTCGTCCTCCAGGTCGGCCACCGCCGCGGCGGCGCCGATCGGGAAAGGGGACGTCGGCTCAGAGGTCACCCGTCCGAGGATATTCCGCCCGATCGCCCCCGGAACAGATCTACTTTGTAAAGGCGCCGGGCGGTCACGCCGCCTCGGCCCGCTCCCGCCACCACTCCTGACCGCGATCGGGCAGCGTGTAGATCGGGTCGTAGTACTCGTACTGGCGCGTCAGCGCGTCCGGATCGGACAGCTCCAGCCCGGTGCGGTAGTTCTTCGTCCAGTAGGACACGCCGCGCTCGCGGTCGTAGTCCGCCAGCTGGTGCACCCAGCGCTTGCCCACGTAGGGGACGTCGCACACGATGCGCGGGGTCGCGAAGCCGGGCAGGTAGCCCATGATGGCGTGCTGCAACTCCTGCGCCTCCCAGACCGCGAGCCGCCAGTGCTCGCTGTTGGGGATCATGTCGCACATGTAGAGGTAGTACGGCATGATGCCGGCCTCGTCGAGCAGCGCGAACGACAGGTCGAGCAGCGCGTCGGGGGAGTCGTTGACGCCGCGCAGCAGCACCCCCTGGTTGCGGACGTCGCGGATGCCGGTGTCGAGCATCGCCCGCGCCGCCTTGGCGACCAGCGGCGTCACCGACCCGGCGGCGTTGACGTGGGTGTGGATCGCGATCTGCGCGCCGCGCTCGTGCGCCTTGGCCGCCAGCCGCTCCATCCCGGCGCGGACCTCGTCCTGCAGCCAGTGCTGCGGCAGGCCCATCAGCGCCTTGCTGGCCAAGCGGATGTCGCGGATGTTGTCGATGTCCAGCAGCGCGTCGACGAACGACTCCAGCCGGGGCCAGGGCAGGTTCGCCACGTCGCCGCCGGACACCACGACGTCGCGGACGCCGGGCGTGCGGCGCAGGTAGTCGAGCATGGCCTCGTGCCGGTCCGGCGGCCGGATCGTGAACTTGTGCTTGTCGACGTTCGGCGTGGAGTTGCCGACCAGGTCCATCCGGGTGCAGTGCCCGCAGTACTGCGGGCAGGTCGGCAGCAGCTCGGCCAGCACCTTGGTGGGGTAGCGGTGGGTCAGCCCCTCGACGGCCCACATCTCCGCCTCGTGCAGCGAGTCGCGGGTGGCGTAGGGATGCGACGGCCAGTCGGTGCGCCGGTCGCTGAACACCGGGAGCATGTACCGGCGCACCGGGTCGGCGTAGAAGGCCTCGGTGGACGAGGTGTCCATCGTGTTGAGCATCTGCGGCGGCAGCAGCATCGACATCGTCGCCCGCTCCGCCTGGTCGCGCTCCAGGTCGGCGTAGAACGACTCGTCCAGCAGATCGCCCATGACCCCGCGGAGCTGGCGGAGGTTCTTCACGCAGTGCGAGCGCTGCCACTGCGCCGACTCCCACTCCGCGTCCGTGACGTCCTTCCAGCCGGGCAGCCGCCGCCAGTCGGGCTCCTCCAGCGGCCGGCGCCGGTAGGCGTAGGGCTGGCGCGCCGCGTCCCGGTGGGCCGCGGCGCCGCGGACGGCCGCGTCCGGGTCCGGATGCAGGGCAGTGGTCATCGTCGACCGCCTCCTCGCGTCACATCGATCGCATAAAAGTCTTGTATGGAGCCGACGTTACGGGAAGACTTCCACTGAAACCAGAGGTACTCGGTATATCTTCCGGGGCATCACCATGGATCACACGGGACACGGACGTTGCGAAGGGGCGCGGGGATGAGCGGAACCGGGACGGCGGCGGGAGCGGGGACCGCGGTGGGGCTGCACCGGGTGCTGGAGCCGGCGGGCGTGCTGCCGCAGGCGGCGGCGCGGCTGGACACCGGTCCGGCGATCCGCCCCGACGAGGTCCGCGTCCGGGTGGAGCGCCTCAACCTGGACGCCGCGTCCTACCGGCAGTTGCACACCGCGCACGGCGGCGACCCCGACGCGATCCGCGCCGAGGTGCTGCGGATCATCGGCGAGCGCGGCAAGATGCACAACCCGGTCACCGGCTCGGGCGGGATGCTCGTCGGCACCGTCGAGGAGGTCGGCCCGGACTCCCCGCTCGGGCTGGAGCCCGGCGACCGCGTCGCCACCCTCGTCTCGCTGACCCTGACCCCGCTCGCGGTCACCGACGGACTGGCCCGCTGGGACGGCCGGTCCGAGCAGGTCCCGGCCGACGGCCACGCGATCCTGTTCGCCCGCTCCATCGCCGCCGTCCTGCCCGCCGACCTGCCGGTGCCGGTCGCGCTGGCCGTGATGGACGTGTGCGGCGCGCCCGCGCTCACCGAGCGGGTCGTCGCGGCCCGCGAACGCCCGGTCGTGGCGGTGCTGGGCGGCGCCGGCAAGAGCGGCTCGCTGTCGCTGGCGGCGGCGCGCCGCGCGGGCGCGTCCCGCACCATCGGCCTCGTCCCCACCGCGGAGGAGGAGGAACGGCTGGCCGCGACCGGCCTGGCCGACGCCGTGGTGCGCGCCGACGCCCGCGACCCGGTCGCGGTCGCCGCCGCGATCGGCGAGCCCGCCGACGTCACCGTGGTGTGCGTGGACGTGCCGGGCTGCGAGCACGGCGCGATCCTCGCCACCGCGCCCGGCGGGACCGTGGTGTTCTTCTCGATGGCGACGTCGTTCTCCGCCGCCGCGCTCGGCGCCGAGGGCCTGGCCGCCGACGTGACCATGCTCATCGGCAACGGCTACGTCCCCGGCCACGCCGAGACCGCGCTCGGCCTGTTGCGGTCGGAACCGGCCCTTCTCCCGCTGTTCACCGCCCGGGCGGGGGCGGATTCGGCAGAATGATCGCCGAATCCCCCGGAAGCGGCGGGGATCAGGTGATCATCGAGGGAGAGAGCATGGCGAGCGTCATCGGGGAACTGCACGGGCGCGATCCCAAGGAGCGGCAGACGCAGATCGTGGACGTGCTGGTCCAGGCGTTCTCGGACCTCATGGAGCGCAGCCCCGCCGAGTTCCGCCGCCGGTTCCGCAAGATGGCCTCCGACCCGTTCGCGTTCTACCGCGGCAGCGCCTGCCTGTTCTACGCCGACGTCCAGCACGACGACGACCGGTGGGCCGACGAGCGGACGAGCCGGGTGTGGATCCAGGGCGACCTGCACGCGCAGAACTTCGGCACCTACATGAACGACGACGGCGTGTTCGTGTTCGACGTCAACGACTTCGACGAGGCCTACGTCGGGCACTTCACCTGGGACGTCAAGCGGCTCGTGGCGAGCCTGGCGCTGCTGGCCTGGCAGAAGGCGATCTCCGACGCCGACATCCGGCGGCTCATCGAGACCTACGTGCGCGCCTACGTCGACCAGGTCCGCCTGTTCGCCGCCCACGAGGGCGACGAGAAGTTCGCGCTGACCCTCGACAACTCCGACGGCTACGTGCGGGACGTGCTGATCGAGGCGATGGGCGGCACCCGGATCGGGCTGCTGGACGGCATGACGGTCGTGGAGGGCCCGGACCGCCGGTTCCGCGACCGCGCCGGCGTCCGCCGCCTGGACGGCGCCGAGCGCGCCAAGGTCGAGGCCGCCTACCAGGACTACCTGCGCACCATCCCGTCGGAGAAGCGGTTCGGCAGCCTGACCTACCAGGTGAAGGACATCGTCGGCGCGTCCGGCTTCGGGATCGGGTCGGCGGGGCTGTCGGCGTACAACATCCTGGTGGAGGGCAACACGCAGGCGCTGGAGAACGACGTCATCCTGTCGATGAAGCAGGGCAACGTCGCCGCGCCGAGCCGGGTCGTCGACGACGCGCGCATCCGTGAGTACTTCCAGCACCACGGGCACCGCACGGCGGTGTCGCGGCGGGCGCTGCAGGCCAACACCGACCCGTGGCTCGGCTACACCCAGATCGACGGGGTCGGCTACGTGGTGCAGGAGCTGTCGCCCTACGAGGAGGACCTGGACTGGGGCGGGCTCACCGAGCCGGAGGACATGCTGTCGGTCCTGGACGATCTCGGCCGCGCCACCGCCAAGGTGCACTGCGTGTCCGACACCGACTCCGACCACACCCTGGTCGGGTTCCAGGTCGAGGACGCCATCAACGCGGTGATCGGCGCCGACGAGTCGGCGTTCGTCGAGGACATGGTCGCGTTCGGCACCGGCTACGCCGAGGTCGTGCGCCGCGACCACGAGTACTTCGTCGACGCCTTCCGCAACCACCTGATCCCCGGCCTGTAGCCACCGCCGGCCCGGTCGGCCGGCCGGGTCAGCCGGCCGGGTCAGCGGTTCGCGCTCTCGGGGGCGGCGGCGCGGACCAGGAGGAGGGCGATGTCGTCGTGGCCCTGCTGGTCGGGCAGCAGGGCCAGGACGCCGTCGGCGGTGGCCTCCAGCGACTCCGACCGCGAGGCGACGAGCGCGGACGCCAGCCGGGCGATGCCCTCGTCGACGTTGCGCATCCGGCTCTCCACCAGCCCGTCGGTGTAGAACGCGAGGGTCGCGCCCGCCGGGATGACCGCGGAGAGCTGCTCGTACTCGGGCGGGTGCGCCGGGTCCGACACCCCGAGCGGCAGCCCGTGCGGGACGGCGAAGTGCCGGGCCGTCCCGTCGGCGAGGGCCAGCAGCGGCGGCGGATGCCCGGCGCACGCCAGCTCGCAGCGCATCGTCGCCGGGTCGCAGACCAGGCACAGGCAGGTGGCGAACTGCGCGGCGTCCAGGCCCTGCGCGATCGTGTCGAGCCGGGTCAGCACCTCGGCGGGCGGCAGCCCGCCGCCCGCCAGGGTGTGCGCGGCGATCCGCAGCTGGCCCATCGCGGCGGCCGCGGTCACCCCGTGCCCGACCGAGTCGCCGATCACGACCGCGACCCGCTCGTCCGGCAGCGGGACGACGTCGTACCAGTCGCCGCCGACGTCGCCGCCCGCCGGCACGTACCGGTGCGCGATCTCCAGCCCGGCGGGCGCGGTGACGCGGCCCGGCTTCAGGGTCGCCTGCAGCGCGGTCACCGTGCGGTGCTCGCGCCGGTACAGGCAGGCGTTGTCGACGCACGTCGCGGCCCGCGCCGCCAGCTCGGCGGCGAGCGCGGTGTCGGCGGGCGCGAACGCGGGGCGGCCGCGCTTGCGGCTGAACACCGCGAACCCCAGCACCCGTCCCCGCGCCACCAGCGGCACCGCCAGCAGCGACACGTGGTCGAGGAGCCCGTCCATGGCCGGGCCGGTGCGGTGCGCGATCGCGTCCGGGATGGCGTCGCTGCCGAACTCGACCATCCGGGCGCCGCCGACGCACTGGGCGTAGGGGGTGTCGGGCGGGTAGACGATGACCTCGTTGACGGGGAACTCGCGGGCCCAGCCGCTCGGGTCGTCCTCGGCGAAGGCGATCGCGAGCCGCCGCACCACCGCCGGTCCGTGCGCGCCGCCCGCGCCGCCGGCGGGCGGGGCGGGCCGCCCGTCGGCCAGCAGCGACTCCAGGACGTAGATGGCGCCCGCGTCGGCGAACCGCGGCACCGTCACCCCGACGATCTCCGCGGCGGTGCGGTGCAGGTCCAGGGTGGAGCCGATCCTGCGGCCGGCCTCGTTCAGCAGCTCCAGCCCGGCCGCCCAGGGCGGCGCGACGGTCAGCGCCACCAGGGTGCGGCCGGAACCGGCCGCCATCGGGTCGCACGACACCTCCAGCGGCCCGCCGGCGAGCGGCAGCGTCCCGCGCCACGGGCGGCCCGCCGCGGCCTGCTTGAGCGCCGCCTCGAGCGGTTCGGCGGACGCGGCGCCGAGGAGTTCGGGCAGCCGCGCGCCCACGGCCGCCGCCGCCGGGCAGCCGAACAGGCGCGCCGCGCCGTCGCCGCAGGCGGTGACCTCGCCGTCCGGGGTCAGCAGGACGGTCACCGGGCCGGCGTGCGCTGCGAATGGCTCTGACATCGGTCCTTCACGGTCGGCTGCGTCAGGGTCGCCGCGGTGTGATTGCCGTTACGCTGAATCCCCCGCGGACGAGCCCCCTCGGCGGAAAAGGGAGACGATGCATGGACTCCGAGTGGATCCCACCCGAGGTCGACAGTCAGAGGCCAAGCGTCGCACGGGTGTACGACTTCCTGCTCGGCGGAGGGCACAATTTCGCGTCCGATCGTGACCTCGCGACCGGGCTGCTGCGGATCGAGCCGCGGGCGCGGGAACTGGCGCACGCGAACCGGGCGTTCCTGCGCCGCGCGGTCCGCGCGGCGGCGCGGGCCGGCGTCGACCAGTTCGTCGACATCGGGTCGGGGATCCCCACACAGGGCAACGTGCACGAGGTCGCGCAGAGTGTCAATCCGGACGCCCGGGTGGTGTACGTCGACAACGACGACGTGGCCGTCGCGCACAGCCGGTCGATCCTTGCGGGCAACGACCGCGCCACCGTCGTCCAGGCGGACATGCGCCGGCCCGCGGAGATCCTGGAGCACGCCGAGCTGAACCGGGTCGTCGACCTGTCCAAGCCGGTGGCGTTCCTGCTCGTCGCGGCCCTGCACCTGGTGAAGGACGACGAGGACCCGGCGGGGATCGCCGCAGCGCTGCGCGACGCGGGCGCGCCGGGCAGCCACCTGGTGCTGTCCCACCTCACCCACGAGGCGCAGCCGGGCAAGACCGCCGCGATCGGCAAGCTGTACGACCGGGCGACCTCCCCGGCGGTGTCGCGGTCGCACGCGGAGATCCTGCGCTTCTTCGACGGCTGGGACCTGCTGGACCCGGGCCTGGTGTACGTGCCGCTGTGGCGTCCCGACGACGGCGACGAGGTGCGGGACCCTGAGCGGTTCCTGGTGTTCGGCGGGGTGGGCCGCCGCCCCTGACCTGCGGCCCCGGCGCGGCGGTGCGCGCCGGCGCGCGGCGGCGCGCGGCGGCGGGCCGGTAGTGTGCTGATCATGCAGGCCGCCGACGACCCGTTCGTGCGGGTGCGCGGCGCCCGCGAGCACAACCTGCGCGGCGTGGACGCCGCGATCCCACGCGACGCGCTGGTGGCGTTCACCGGCGTGTCCGGGTCGGGCAAGTCGTCGCTGGCGTTCGGCACGCTGTACGCCGAGGCGCAGCGCCGCTACCTGGAGTCGGTCGCGCCGTACGCGCGGCGGCTGCTGCACCAGGTCGCGGCGCCCGCCGTCGAGGAGGTGACGGGGCTGCCGCCGGCGGTGGCGCTGGAGCAGCGCCGGTCGGTGCCGTCGTCGCGGTCGTCGGTCGGGACGGTGACGACGCTGTCGAACTCGCTGCGGATGCTGATGTCGCGGGCGGGGGAGTACCCGCCGGGCGCCGAGCGGCTGGACTCCGACGCGTTCTCGCCGAACACCGCCGCCGGCGCGTGCCCGCGCTGCCACGGCCTCGGTGAGGTCCACGAGGTCACCGAGGAGTCGCTGGTCCCCGACCCGTCGCTGAGCGTCCGCGAGGGGGCGATCGCGTCGTGGCCGGGCGCCTGGCAGGGCAAGAACCTGCGCGACATCCTGGACGCCCTCGGCTACGACATCGACCGGCCCTGGCGGGACCTGCCCCGCGAGCAGCGCGACTGGATCCTGTTCACCGACGAGCAGCCCGTCGTGACCGTCCACCCGGTCCGGGAGGCGCACCGCATCCACCGCCCCTACCAGGGCACCTACTCCAGCGCCAAGCGGCTGGTCCTGCGCGCCTACGCCGACTCCAAGAGCGAGGCGCGCCGCCGCCGCGCCGAGTCGTTCCTGGTCGCGGCGGTGTGCCCGGTGTGCGGCGGGCGGCGGCTGCGGCCCGAGGCGCTGGCGGTGACCTTCGCCGGCCGCGGCATCGCCGAGCTGGCCGCGCTGCCGCTGTCGGCGCTGGCGGACGTGCTGCGCCCGCATCTGGCCGGGGACGGGCCCGCGGCCGTGCTGGCCCGCGACCTGACCGCCCGCATCGAGGTGCTGGAGGAGCTGGGCTTGGGGTATCTCGCCGTGTCGCGCCCGGCGCCGACGCTGTCGGCGGGGGAGCTGCAGCGGTTGCGGCTGGCGACGCAGCTGCGGTCCGGGCTGTTCGGCGTGGTGTACGTGCTGGACGAGCCGTCCGCCGGCCTGCATCCCGCCGACACCGAGGCGCTGATGACGGTGCTGGAGCGCCTGAAGGCGGCGGGGAACAGCCTGTTCGTCATCGAGCACGACATGGACGTGGTGCGCCGCGCCGGGTGGGTCGTGGACGTCGGTCCCGGCGCGGGCGTGCACGGCGGCCGGATCCTGCACAGCGGGCCCGTCGAGGGCCTGCGGGACGTGCCGGAGTCGGTCACGCGCCGGTTCCTGTTCGGGGCGGCCGCCCGTCCGCGGCGGGCGCCGCGCGAGCCGTCGGGGGCGCTGGAGCTGCGCGGCGTCACCCGCCACAACCTGCGCGGGCTGGACGCCGACGTCCCGCTCGGCGTGTTCACCGCGGTCACCGGGGTGTCGGGGTCGGGGAAGTCGACGTTCGTGGACGTGCTCGCTGAACACGCCGAGGCGGGCGGCGACGTGCAGCGGGTCGTGCGGGTCGACCAGCGGCCGATCGGGCGCACGCCCCGCTCCAACCTGGCGACCTACACCGGCCTGTTCGACGCCGTTCGCAAGCGGTTCGCCGCCACCGATGAGGCGCGGGCGCGCGGGTACGGCGCCGGCCGGTTCTCGTTCAACATGCCGGGCGGCCGGTGCGAGAACTGCCAGGGCGAGGGGTTCGTGTCGGTGGAGCTGCTGTTCCTGCCGTCCACCTACGCGGTGTGCGAGGTGTGCCGCGGTGCGCGCTACAACCCCGAGACGCTGGAGATCACCTGGCACGGCGCGAGCGTCGCCGACGTCCTGGCGATGACGGTCGAGGAGGCCGCCGGGTTCCTCGCGGAGGTCGCCCCGGCCGCCCGCGCGCTGGCGGCGCTGCGCGACGTCGGCCTCGGCTACCTGCGGCTCGGCCAGCCGGCGACGGAGCTGTCGGGCGGCGAGGCGCAGCGCATCAAGCTGGCCGCCGAGCTGCAGCGCGCCCGCCGCGGCCACGTGCTGTACCTGCTGGACGAGCCGACGACCGGCCTGCACCCGGCCGACGCCGAGCTGCTGGACCGGCAGCTGCACGCCCTGGTGGACGGCGGCGCGACCGTGGTGGTCGTCGAGCACGACATGGACGTGGTCGCGTCCGCCGACCACGTCATCGACCTCGGGCCGGGCGGGGGCGGCGAGGGCGGCCGCGTCGTCGCCGAGGGGACGCCCGCGCGGGTGGCGGCCTCGCCGGCGAGCCGCACCGCCCCGTACCTGAAGGCCCGGCTGCGCTGACGCGTGCGCTGCGCGCGTGCTGTGCGCGTGGTGCGCTGCGTGCGGGGTGCGCGTGGCGCGCCCCCGCCCGACCCCGGCGCGGCGGGACGGGCGGGGACGCGCCGGCCCGGTGGTCGCGCCCGCGTCCGCGGGCTCACCGGGGTCGGCGGGCCGGCCGGTTCAGCGGGCGAACGCGATGGCCGTCCCGGCGCTGACCACGACCGCGATGACGACCAGGACCAGCGAGGTGCTGAGCGGGTCGCGCCGCCGCTCCAGCGTCTTCGGCTTGGACGTCGCGGCCCGGTTGACCGGGTGCGGCGAGGCGGACGGGCTCGGCTTCCTCGGCGGCGCGTGCGGCGCGTGCGGCGCGGCCGGGGCCGGGGCCGCCGCCCGCGCCGGCGGCGGTGCGGGCGACGGCGGGCTCGGCACCGGTGCGGGCGCGGGCGCCTCGGGGACGTGCACGGGCGGCGCGGCCTGGGGCGGCGGCTTCGCGGCGGGCGGCGCGGGCTCGGTCGCCGGCGGTGCGGGCGTCTCGGGCGGTGGAGGCGTCTCGGGGGGAGGCGCGTGCGTCGGCGGCGGGGCGTGCGTCGGTGGCGGGGCGTGCGTCGGTGGCGGGGGCGCGGGCTTCGGCGGCGGCTCCGGCGCGGGGGCCGGCGGCTTCACGCAGCCCGGCGCGCCCGGGCCGACGTCCACGTGGACCAGCCCGTCGATGCACACGCTCACCCCGCCGCCGCCCTGCCCGGTGACCGTGACCGAGGACGAGGACGACGGGTCGGGCGAGGGTTCGGCCGACGCGCAGGTCGGCAGCGCCAGCGTCCCCGCGAGCGCGCCGCAGATCGCGGCGGGCAGCAGCGGCAGGCGGCGCATGCTCAGCCACCTCCGGAGATGCGCCGCAGTTCCGCCGCCGCGCCGGTGAACGCGTCGGGATGGACGGCGAGGCCGCCCCGGAACACGTGCGCGATGTCGAAGACCAGGTAGACGCCGGCGGCCAGCAGCCCCGCCATGAGCGCGAGCGGGACCAGCGTCAGCCCGCGCGGCCTGGCGCCGGCGAACAGGGGCAGCAGCATCACGACGACGCCGGTGAGCACGGTGACGGCCAGCAGCCCGACCGGCGGGGTGGTCTTGGCGTCCATGGCCCGCTGGTGGCGGGCGGCGGAGATCTCGGTGAGGTGGTCCAGGACGGAGCCCTGGGCGTTCTGGAGCTCGTCGGTGGGGGTCTTGACGGCCATCACCTCGCGGCGCAGGGCGTCGAGCTTCGTCCACCCCGCGGCGCTGAGCCGGTCGTGGTCGCGCATCAGCCGCCACTCGGGACCGCGGACGAGCTGCACGTAGTCCCGGAGCCCGGCCTGGATCTGCTGGGCGTCGGCGGCGGGCAGCCGGGACGCCGCCCAGTACGCCTCGACGACCGCCTGGCTCTCGGCGTAGGTGTTGGACCGGGCGGAGTCGGCCGAGGTCCACGGGACCACGATGGCGATGGCGAACGCGAGCAGGAACAGCGCCGACAGCATCGCCCCCGTGTGCGCGGTGGTGGGGCCGTCGGGGTCGGGGTCGTCGACGCCGTGCCGCCCCCGCCGCACCAGCCGGCTCGCGAGGATCACCACGATGACGGCGCACACGGCGGCCGCAATATAAATGATCATGCCCCTCCAGAACCGGACGTGCGCGGGCGGAGCCGGGTCCCCGCCCGCATGCCACTGTCGGTGATTGTAATTTCACGAAACGTGTCCGGTCTCTGGTTTCCCTTTGGTCCTCACCTGGAAGTGAGCCCGGTGTCCGGGCCGGGGAGCAAAGGCTGGCCCCGGATGGGCTTTCGCCCGGCGGGGGAGCGCGTCCGCGGGTGGGGAAGGACTGGAGGGGAAGGTGCGGCGTACACCCGTGGCCGCAGTATCCGCTGTTAGTTCTTGCGATTTGTGGTTCAGATGCCGGAAGATCTCCGGTAGAGAACTCGCATAGAAGGACGATTGTCGGTAACCGGCCTGAGAGGGGCGGCAGCGTGAGGGGAGACGGCAATGGCGCCGCAGGGAAAGCTGGACCTCGATCCGCAGGTGGTGGCCGCCGCCCGGCGGCTCGCCGCCCGGGCCGCGGAACCGATCATCCGGATGGCCCGCTCCCACACCACCGTCTCGGTTGAGCGGGCGCTGCTGCGGCTGGCCGGGCTGACCGGCGCCGACGACGAGGGCCTGCCCTGGGCCAACCACCTCGCCGACGCCGTCCGCGACCAGGTCGGCCTGGAGCACGGCCTCGCCCTCCCGGTGTGGGACGCGCTGCTCACCGGGCCGCACCGGACCCTCGGCGACCTCGCGCAGGCCGCCGCCCGCGGCCGCGTGTCGTTCCGGCTGCCCGCCGGCACCGACGCCGCGCACGCCCGCGAGGCCGCCACCGCCGCCGCCCGCGGCGGCATCGCCCGCATCGACCGCCGCCGCGCCGAGCGCGACGCGCTGCTGCGGCGCCTGCCGACGCCGGACGCCGCCGACCCGCCGCGCCCGCTCGTCTACCTCATCGTCGCGACCGGCGACATCTACGAGGACATCCCGCAGGCCCAGGCCGCCGCCCGCGAGGGCGCCGACGTGGTCGCGGTCATCCGCTCCACCGGGCAGTCGCTGCTGGACTTCGTCCCCGAGGGCGCCACCCGCGAGGGGTACGCCGGCACCTACGCCACCCAGGAGAACTTCCGGCTGATGCGCGCGGCGCTGGACGACGTGTCCCGCGAGCTCGGCCGCTACGTCCGGCTGACCAACTACGCCTCCGGGCTGTGCATGCCGGAGATCGCCACCCTCGCCGGGCTGGAGCGCCTGGACATGATGCTGAACGACTGCATGTACGGCATCATCTTCCGCGACATCAACCCCCGCCGCACCTTCATCGACCAGCGCTTCTCCCGGCAGATCCACGCCCGCGCCGGGATCGTCATCAACACCGGCGAGGACAACTACCTCACCACCGCCGACGCGGTCGACGCCGCGCACACCGTGATCGTCAGCCAGCTGCTCAACGAGCGGTTCGGGCACGAGGCGGGCCTCTCCGACGCCCAGCTCGGCCTCGGCCACGCCTTCGAGATCAACCCGGCGATCCCCGACTCGTTCCGGCTGGAGCTGGCGCACGCCCAGCTCGTCCGCGAGCTGTTCCCCGGCGCGCCGCTGAAGTACATGCCGCCCACCAAGCACATGACCGGCAACATCTTCGCTGGCTACCTGCTGGACGCCTTCTTCAACCTCGCCGGGGTGCTGACCGGGCAGTCGATCATCCTGATCGGGATGATGACCGAGGGCATCCACACCCCCTGGCTGTCGGACCGCGACCTCGCGCTGGAGAACGTCCGCTACGTCCGCGACGCCTGCGGCGCCCTCGCCGAGGACTTCATGCCCCGCCCCGACGGGATGATCGTCCAGCGGGCGAGGCAGGTGCTGTCGGAGTCGGTCGAGCTGCTGGAGCGCATCAGCGACGACGGGCTGCTCACCGCGATCGCCGAGGGGACCTTCGGCGTCACCCGCCGCCCGCCCGACGGCGGCAAGGGACTGGACGGCGTCGTCGAGCGCGCCGACGGCTACGTCAACCCCGCGATCGAGATCCTCGACACCGAGGACCCGCACGCTCACCACAGCACGGCCGACGCCCAGGAGGTGCCCGCATGACGGTCGAGACGCCCGGGACGCAGGCCCCGGCTCAGCCCGCCGACACCCGCCAGGTGATCCGCCCCTACGGCGACACCACCGGCGACGGCATGGTCCAGATGTCGTTCACCCTGCCGGTCCCGGCGGGCAAGCGCGCCGACGCCGCCGCCCTCCAGCTGGCCGGGAAGATGGGCCTGGACCCCGCCAGCGTCGTGCACGCCAAGCCGATGGGTCCCGACTTCACCTTCTTCATCGTCTACGGGCGGGTCGGGCACCTGATCGACTACGCCTCCATCCCCGTCCCCGAGGAGCGCGCGTACCCGCTGCTGTCCTCGCAGGAGGTCAACCTCGCCATCCGCGGCGCGCTGAACCGGCGGCTCGTCGTCGTCGGCGCGTGCATCGGCACCGACGCCCACACCGTCGGCATCGACGCGATCCTCAACGTCAAGGGGTTCGCGGGGGAGAAGGGCCTGGAGTACTACCGGGAGATCCAGGTGGTGAACATGGGCGCCCAGGTCACCGTCGAGGAGCTCGTCGAGCGCGCCAAGGCCGAGAACGCCGACGCCGTGCTGGTCTCCCAGGTCGTCACGCAGAAGAACGCGCACCTGCACAACACCAAGCAGATGGCCGCCGCGTTCCACGCCGAGTACCCCACCGCCGTCGCCGCCGGGATGGGGCGCCCGCTGCTGGTCGTCGGCGGGCCCCGGTTCGACACCGTCACCGAGGAGGACCTCGGCGTCGACCGGATCTTCGGCAAGGGCACTACGCCCGCCGAGGTCGCCAGCTACCTCGTCCACGCCCTGCTCCCGGGGCAGGCCGTGCGGGAGGCCCGGCAGGCGGACGACGACGAAGGAGAGGACGGACGATGAGCGACCCCCGCGAGGGCCTGACCGTCACCCACCGGCGCTACGTGCCCTACGCCCACGCCCACTACGCCGGCGACCTGGTCGACGGCGCCTACATGCTCGGCCTGTTCGGCGACGTCGCCACCGAGGTGTGCATCCGCACCGACGGCGACGAGGGCCTGTTCGCCTCCTACTCCGACGTGCAGTTCCGCGCGCCCGTCCGGGCCGGGGACGTGCTGGAGGCCACCGCCGTCGTCACCCGCGTGGGCACCCGCAGCCGCACGCTGGACTTCGAGGCCCGGGTGGTGTGCCGGGGCCGCCCGGACAAGGGCGAGTCGTCCGCCGAGGTGCTGGCCGAGCCGATCGTGGCCGTCACCGCCACCGGCACGGTGGTCGTCCCCGCGCCCGGCGGCTGATCCGCCGGGCCGTCCGGCCCCCGGCGCGGGACGCGCCACGGGGCCGGATCGGCGCGTCCGGGACCGAAATGGCGGTGACCTGCGATCATGGTGTTGAGCTGGGAGAACAGAGAGTCGCCGCAGAACATGCGGCGGTTGACAAGGGCCGCGAAGCCGGTAGTTTTGCTGCAGTCCAGCACGGGACTCACCGATCGGCCGCCCGGGTCGCCACCGGGCACCGCGCCGCGGCGGGACGAGAGCGGGCCACACCGGTGGCCGACGCCGCGCCCGCCCGAGCCAGTGCGGTGGTCCGGGCCGGTGTCCGGGCGGAGCCGCCCGATCGCGCGGGGGGTTGGACCCGGGAAGGGCCCGGACATCCAGTAGAAAACGGAGACCCGCTCTCACCGCCTGTGGGACGGCTCCGGCCCGACGGATGTCACGGGCCCTCTTCCGCGTCCGTGCGCCTCCCGGTCCCGCCGTTCCCTCCTCCGCCATCCTCTCGGCCGCGTCCTCTCGGCCGCCGTTCCCGCCGGATCCGGCCGCGCCTTCCGACGCCCGCGGCGCCCCGACCTCGGCCGCGAACGCATACGGTTGCCGCATCAGCGGTAACACCGTGATCGGGGCGTGGTCGCCCTGGCCGCCACGGGCCGGTAGCGTTCCGGCGGACGGATCGAGCGAACGAGGGGTGGACGTTGGCCCAGGAGACCCTCCCGGACCGGTCGCCGGTCGGCGGACCGGCGGGCGCCGGCGGCGGGCCCGGCCCGGCCGTGCGCCCCGGGCGCCTCGCCCGGCGCGGCCGCGCGCTGCGCCGCTTCCTGCGCACCGGCGGGCGCGCCGGCTGGCCCCGCACCCTCGTGGTCCTGATCGCCGGCGGCGCGCTGTGCCTGGCGTTCCCGCCGTTCGACCTCACCCCGCTCGGCCCCGTCGCCGTCGCCGCGCTCACCCTCGCGATGCGCGGCCAGGCGGCCCGCACCGGCGCCTGGCTCGGCTTCCTCGGCGGCGCCGCGTTCTTCCTGCCCACCCTGGACGGGCTGATCCCGGTCGGCCCCGACGCCTGGGCCGTGCTGAGCCTGGTGCAGGCGCTGTACTTCATCCCCATGGGCGCCGCCATCGCGCTGGTCACCCGGCTGCCCGGCTGGCCGGTGTGGACGGCGGCCCTGTGGGTCGCCCAGGAGGCGCTGCGCGGCCGTGAGCCGTTCGGCGGGTTCCCGTGGGCGCGGCTGGCCTTCAGCCAGACCGCCACGCCCCTGACCCCGTACGCCTCGATCGGCGGGGCGCCGCTGGTCACCTTCCTGACCGCCCTGGTCGGGGGCCTGCTCGCCTTCGCGGCCGTCGCCGCCTGGCGGCTGCGCCGGCCCCGCCCGGCCCCCGAGGCCGACGAGGCCGACGAGACGGGCGGTGAGGGCGCGGACGGCGCCGCGCGCGCCCCCGGCGGTCCCGGCAGGCGCCGCGCGGCCGTCTCCGCCGCCCTGGCCCTGGTGGTGGCGGGCGCGGTCACCGGTGCGGGCGCCTTCATCCCGACGCCCGCCGACGGCCCGCACGTCACCGTCGCCGTCATCCAGGGCAACGTGCCCCGCCTCGGCCTGGACTTCCTCGGCCAGCGCAAGGCCGTCCTGAACAACCACGTCACGGCCACCCACGAGCTGGCCGCCGAGATCCGCGCCGGCAAGGTCGCCAGGCCGCAGCTGGTCGTCTGGCCGGAGAACTCCAGCGACCTGGACCCCTACACCGAGCCCGACGCCTACCGGGCCATCGACGGGGCCGTGCGGGACGTCGGCGTGCCCGTCCTGGTCGGCGCCCTCACCGACACCCCCGACCGCAAGAAGGTCGAGAACCGCGGCATCGTCTGGGACCCGGTGACCGGCCCCGGCGACTACTACGTCAAGCGGCACCCCGTCCCGTTCGGCGAGTACCTGCCGTACCGGGACGTCCTCACCAAGATCATCAAGCGGTTCGAGCTGATCCCCCGGGACTTCGCGAAGGGCACCCGGTCCGGGGTCATGCGGCTCGGGCCCGTCGACATCGGCGACGTGATCTGCTTCGAGGTCGCCTACGACCGGGAGGTCCGCGACGTCTCCCGCGGCCGGATCCTGGTCGTCCAGACCAACAACGCCACCTACGGCCGCACCAGCCTGCCGCCCCAGCAGATCGCCATGTCGAGGCTGCGCGCGGTCGAACATGGCCGTACGATCTTGGTTGCCGCGACGAGCGGGATCAGCGCGATCGTCGCCCCGGACGGCCGGATGATCGACCGGTCCAGGGAGTTCGTGCCGGACATCCAGGTCGCGAGCGTCCCCGAGCGCACCGAGCGGACCCTGGCCGACCGGGTCGGCGAGTGGCCGGAATGGGTGCTGGTCGCGGTGGGTATCGGGGCGCTGTGCGCCGCGGCATGGACGACGGCCAGGAAGAACGAGGAGAATTGACACCGATGGAGATCCCAGCCGACCTCGGCAGGGTGCTCGTGATCATCCCGACCTACAACGAGCGGGAGAACATCGAGCGCATCACCGGCCGGGTGCGCAAGGCCGTGCCGTCGGTGGACGTGCTGGTCGTGGACGACGCGAGCCCGGACGGCACCGGCGAGGTCGCCGACGCCATGGCCGCCGCGGACGACCAGGTGAAGGTGCTCCACCGCACCGGCAAGGAGGGACTGGGCCCCGCCTACATCGCCGGGTTCCGGTGGGCCGCCGAGCACGGCTACGACGTCATGGTGGAGATGGACGCCGACGGCTCCCACCAGCCCGAGGAGCTTCCCCGGCTGCTGGCCGCCCTGGAGGACGCCGACCTGGTCATCGGCGCCCGCTGGGTGCCCGGCGGCAAGGTGGAGAACTGGCCCAAGCGGCGCGAGGCGCTGTCGCGCGGCGCCAACACCTACGCGCGGATGATGCTGCGGATCCCGCTGCACGACGCCACCGGCGGCTACCGCGCGTTCCGCGCCGCCACGCTCGACAAGATCGGCCTGGACGGGGTGGACTCGCGCGGCTACTGCTTCCAGATCGACCTCGCGCTGCGCGCGCTCCACAAGGGGCTGCGGGTCGTCGAGGTGCCGATCACCTTCGTCGAGCGGGAGCACGGCACCAGCAAGATGAGCCGGGACGTGATGATGGAGGCGGCGCTGCGCATCACCCAGTGGGGGGTGGCCGAGCGCTCGGGCAAGCGCGACCGGTCCGGCTGACGCGCCGCGGGCGCCTCCAGGGGAAACGTTCGGGGGCGTCCCGGCGTTGACACCGGTACAGGCAATCCGCAACCCGAAAATGGAGCCATGCTGCCGCTCGCACTGGTCCTGGCGTTCCTGCTGATACCGGTCGTGGAGATCGTCCTGCTCGTCCAGGTCGGCGAGGTGATCGGCCTGTGGCCGACGCTGGCGCTGCTGGCGGCCGAGACCGTGCTGGGCGGCTGGATCGTCCGCCGGGAGGGCCGCCGCGCCTGGCGCGTCCTGCAGGACGCGCTGCGGCGGGGCACCGTGCCCGAACGCGGGCTCGGCGACTCCGCGCTGGTGATGGCCGGCGGCGTCCTGCTGCTGATCCCCGGCCTGATCACCGACGTCCTCGGCCTGCTGATCGTGCTGCCGTTCACCCGGCCGCTGGTCCGCCGCGTCGCGTCCCGGTACGCCGCCCGGCGGGTGCGCCTCGCCGGCGACCGCGCGTCGATGACGTTCCCGCCCTCCGCCGGCGGGCCCGACGGTCCCGGGCTCGGGCCGTTCGGCCGTTTCGACCCGTTCGATCCGGGCGCGGACGCGCGCGACCCCGGCACCCCGCGCGGCCCGGTCGTCCGCGGCGAGGTCGTCGAGGAGGACGACCACCCGTCCCGGACCTGACCCGGCGGAGCCGGGCGGAGCCCGATCACGTCGATCGTTCACACTGCACTCGTTCACGGGGCATGTTCACGGGGCATGCGAAAGGGCCCGCACCTTCCGGTGCGGGCCCTTTCCGTCGAGCTCTCAGCGGGTCATGCCGATCGCCTGCGCCCCGCTCGCAGGATCTCCAGCCGCTCGGCGAGGACCTCCTCCAAGTCCTCCACGGTTCTGCGCTCCATGAGCATGTCCCAGTGGGTGCGCGGCGGCTTCCCCTTCTTGGCTTGGGGCAGCTCCCCGTCGACCCGCAGGGCCGTGGCGCCGCAGCTGCGGCATTCCCAGGTCATCGGCACCTCGGCCTCGGCTGCGAGCGTCACGGTGAACCGGTGGCCCTTCGTGCAGGTGTAGTCCACCTCTTGCCGAGGGGCCAGATCGGTGTTGCGATCGTTCTCGTAGCTCGTCGCTCCGAGTCGGGTGCCGCGAAGTGCGCGCTCGGCCATCGTCACGTGCCTCCCAGACGGCTTGCGGTCTTGTCCTCACCAACGCTGGACACCATCACAAGATTCCCGGATCATGCGCCGCCCAACCCTGCTCTTTGCGGCCGCACCGCGCCGCCCGCGCCGATCGTCCGGCGGCGCCCGCCGTCGCGTCGCGCGTCAGGACCCGACGCGGTCGGTCCCGTCGATGACCTGGTCGACGAATCCGTACTCGCGGGCCTGCTCGGCGGTGAACCAGCGGTCCCGGTCCCCGTCCGCCTCGATCCTCTCCAGCGGCTGGCCGGTGTGGAAGGCGGTCCGCTCGGCCAGGGTCCGCTTCAGGTACAGCGACTGCTCCGCCTGGATCCTGATGTCGGACGCGGTGCCGCCGATCCCGCCGTGCGGCTGGTGCATCATCACCCGGGCGTGCCGCAGCGCGTACCGCTTGCCGGCCGTCCCCGCGCACAGCAGCGTCTGCCCCATCGAGGCCGCGATGCCCATCGCCACCGTCGACACGTCGTTCGGGACGAACTGCATCATGTCGTAGATCGCCATCCCGGCGTCGACCACGCCGCCGGGGGAGTTGATGTAGATGGTGATGTCGCGCCGCGCGTCCTGCGCGGCGAGCAGCAGCAGCTGCGCGTTGATCCGGTTGGCGACCTGGTCGTCGATCTCCGTGCCGAGGAACACGATCCGCTGCGCGAGCAGCCGCTCGTGCAGCTGCGCGTCCGCGAGCCGCGGCGCCTCGGCCACCTTCGCCGACGTCCGCGGCGCGAACGTCTCCACCCGCCCGCCGGGACGGTCCTCCTGCGGTCGTTCGAACATGCACCCTCCCTCGATCTGTACAGAACGTACAGTCTGTACGTCCAGAGACGCTACAGGCGCGCGCCGAAGGGGACCAGGGGAGTTCGCTATACGATGAACAGCGTGGAAAAGCCGGTGACGGAGGCACGCAAGGAGTTCGCCGACCTGGTGAACCGGGTCGCCTACACGGGTGAGCGCGTGGCGCTGACCCGCCGTGGGAAGGTGATGGCCGCCCTCGTGTCGGCGGAGGACCTGGAGCTGCTGGAGAGCCTGCGCGCCGGGCGCGTGGACCTCACCCAGGCCGGCCCCGCCGCCTCCCAGCAGTCCGACCGCCCGCAGCCCGATCGCCCGCAGCACGCGCCGCTGCGGATCGCCGCGGAGTACCGTCCCGGCCGCCCGCCGGGCTTCGGCCGCTGATCCGGCCCGGCCGGCCCGGCCGAGCGGGCTCAGGGCGCCGGGTTCAGGGTGCCGGGGTGGGGCGCGGCCACAGGTCGCGGGACGCCATGACGTGGCGGAGGGCGACCAGGTCGTCGGTCATGATGCCGTCGATGCCGATGTCGAGGAGCCGGTTCATCGCGGCGGGGTCGTTGACCGTCCAGGCGTGCACCTTCAGGCCCAGCCGGTGCGCCTCGGCGATGAACGACTCAGTGACGAACGGGACGGGCCCGAGGCCGTAGGGGACCTGGGCGCAGGCGACGCCGGTCGCGGCCAGCCGGACGAGCTTGGCGGTCGGCCCGCCGTAGGACCTCGCGCGCAGCGCCATCAGCCCGCGCGGCCCGAGCGCCATGCACACATCCTGGGCGTTGAACAGCGGCAGGCGCGCCCGCATCTGCGCGAGCCGGCGGGTGGAGAACGAGGTGATGCAGACCCGGTCCCAGGCGCCGGTGCGGTGCAGGACCTCGGCGAGCGGGCCGATGACCGGCGCGTCCTTGAGGTCGATGTTGACGCGCGCGTCCGGCCAGGCGGTCAGGACGTCCTCGAGGCGGGGGATGGGCTCGGTGCCGCGGATGCGGGCCTTGGCGACCTCGGCGTAGGGCAGCCGCGCGATCGCGCCCGTCCGGTCGGTCACCCGGTCGAGGGTGCGGTCGTGGAAGGCGACGACGACGCCGTCGGCGGTGGCGTGGGCGTCGGTCTCCAGGTAGCGGTAGCCGAGGTCGATCGCGCGCTGGAAGGCGGCCATCGAGTTCTCGGGCCGGCCGCTAGCGCCGCCGCGGTGGGCGAACGGTATCGGGCCCGGGTGGTCGAGGAAGGCGTACGAGCGGGGCACCCGTCCGATTATGGCGGACACCTACACCCGACCTTACCTTACTATGTAAAGGCGCCGGGTCATGACCGTGGCTGCTAACGTCGCCTCCCCAGGCGATCAGCAAGAGGAGCAGCCCTATGGCCGACGTGAACGAGTACCGCGCGACGTTCGAGCTGGTGGACGTGGACGGCGACGGGTACATCTCCACGGCCGAGCTGAAGAACCTGATGTCCAGGCTCGGGCAGGGCATCACCGAGACGCGCGCCGTGGAGGTCGTCGTGGCGGCCGACGCCAACCACGACGGCAAGATCTCGCTGGAGGAGTTCGCGGCGCTGATGGAGCGGACCGCGTAACCACCGCGTTCGACGGCCCGGCCACACGCCGATGGGTGTGCGGCCGGGCCGTCGTCATGTGCGCACCGGGTTCGGTGCGTCAGTGGCCCGTCGGGGCGGCGCCGAGGGCGGCGGACCAGCCGCCCTCCAGGAGGTCGAAGGCCCGCTCGACGGCCTCGCGGGGGTCGGAGCGGTTCCGGGCCAGGGCCGAGGTCTCGAGCGCGAAGTGGGCGAGGGCGGCGCAGGCGGCGTCGTCCTCGGGGCGGCCGGCGTCCTCGGCGATGGCGCGGGCGAGCGCGGTCTCGTGGCGCATCCACATGCGGTGGCTGTAGTCGCGCAGGGCGGGGTGGCCGTTCACGAGCCTGGTGAAGTCCGCGGTGGCGCGGTCCGGGTCGATGAACTTGCGGCGCAGGATGTGCTCGCGCAGCGCGGCCGGCACCGAGGTGCCGGCGGGCCGGTCGCGGACGGCCGCGACGAGGGCGGCCTCGACGTCGGCGTCCAGGTCGAACACCAGCGCCTCTTTGCTGGGGAAGTGCTTGAACAGCGTGGTGGTGGAGACGTCGGCGGCCTCGGCGACGTCCTTGATGCCGACGTTGTCGTAGCCGTGCTCGAGGAACAGCCGCAGGGCGGCGTCGGCGAGCGCCTTGCGGGTGGCGGCCTTCTTGCGTTCCCGGCGGCCCATCGTCTCCGTCATGCGGCCATCCTAGCCCTTCGGTTGCCTCGATTGAAAAGTTGACTCGTTGCACTTTTGTATCGAGTGTGCTTTTGTGGGATGGCCGGGCCCGGCGGCGACGCCCTGATGCGGCCCGGCGCTCCCCGATTCCCGCGACGAATGAGGTGATCAGCCATGCCCGCGTCCGATCCGTCCCCGCCGGCGCGCGCCGTCCGGTGGGCCCTGCTGGGCGTGATGCTCGCGATGCTGCTGTCGATGCTGGACAACATGGTGGTCGGCACGGCGATGCCGACGATCGTCGGCGACCTCGGCGGCCTGGAGCACATCTCCTGGGTCGTCACCGCCTACACGCTGGCCACCGCCGCGTCCACGCCCGTCTGGGGCAAGTGCGGCGACCTGTTCGGCCGCAAGAACGTCTACCTGCTGTCGGTCGCGGTGTTCGTGGCCGGGTCGGCGCTGTCGGGCGCCGCGCGGTCGATGGCCGAGCTGATCGCGTTCCGCGCCGTGCAGGGGCTCGGCACGGGCGGCATCGGCGCCCTCGCGTTCGCGCTCATCGGATCGCTGGTGCCGCCCCGGGAGCGGGGTCGCTACCAGGGAATGACCGCGTCGGTGATGGCCGTCGGCACGATCGGCGGGCCGCTGGTCGGCGGGTTCATCACCGCCCACGCCGGCTGGCGCTGGGCGTTCTACGTCAACCTGCCCCTCGGCGCGATCGCGCTGATGTGGTGCTGGTTCCTGCTGCGGCTGCCGGCGGCCCGCGCCAGGGCCCGGGCCGACTGGGCGGGCATCACGCTGATGACGGCGGTGATCTCCGCGCTGGTGCTGGCGACGACGTGGGCGGGGAGCACCTACCCGTGGACGTCGTGGCAGGTCCTGGCGCTGTTCGCGGCGGCCGCGGCCGGCGTCGCGGCCTTCGCGGCGGTGGAGCGGCGGGCCGCCGAGCCGCTGCTGCCCCCGCGGATCTTCACCGGGCACCGCAACTTCCCGCTGATGTCGGTGCTGATGCTGGTGTCGGGGACGACGATCTTCGGGTGCTCGCTGTACCTGCCGCTGTTCCAGCAGACCGTCCAGGGCGCGTCGGCGTCGGACTCCGGGCTGCTGCTCCTGCCGATGATGGCGCCCGTGGTCCTGGTCTCGCAGATCGGCGGCCGGGTGATGTCGGCGACGGGCCGGTACAAGGTCTTCCCGGTGCTCGGCACGGCGTGCATGACGGCGGGCCTGCTGCTGATGTCGACCATGGACGCCGCGACGTCCCGCACGCTGACCGGCTGCTACATGGCGCTGGTCGGGGTGGGGATGGGCTTCCTGACGCAGATGGTCACCACGATCGCGCAGAACAGCGTCGAGATGCGCGACATGGGGGCGGCGTCGGCGGCGATCACGCTGTTCCGGACGATCGGCGGGTCGGTCGGGGTGGCGGTGTTCGGGTCGCTGTTCAACCGGGCCCTGGACGGCAGGCTCCCCGCGGACGGGGCGGGCGCGGCGGCCGTGCCGGGGGCCGCCCGGGACGCCTACCTGCATTGGTTCGTTACCGGTACGCACCAGATCCTCCTGGTGGGGGCGGTCGTGTGCGCGGTCTCGCTGGTCGCGGCGCTGCTGGTGAAGGAGGTCCCGCTGCGCGGCAAGGCCGGGCCTCCGGCAGGGAAGCCGGGGGCCGTCGCCTCCGAGGGCGGTGCCGGCGCGGGGCGGCCGGACTCGGGCACAGGCGGTCCGCAGGCGGCGCCGACGCCCACCGCGTAGCCGGTGGTGGTCAGGCGGCGCGAGTCCCGTCCCCGGTGGTGTGCGCGGCCGGGGACGGGGCCCGCGGGTCAGGGGAGGCGGCGCAGTTTGAGGGCGTTGTCGGTGCGGGTGACGGTCCGGCCGTCCGGGGCGGTCTGGACGCGCTCGTGCTCGCCGCTGTGGAGCACCTCCCAGGCGTCCTGCGGAAGGCGCAGCGAGGCCAGCACCTCCTCCGGGGTGGGCAGGTGCATGTCGTGGTGGTGGTCGTGCCCGTCGCCGTGGTCGGGGTCCCGCTGCTCCCACGGCGGCGGACCGGCGTGGCCGACGACCAGCAGGACCCCGGCGGGCGCGACGGCCGCGGCGGCGGCCCGCAGGATCTCCTCGCGGGGCATCTCGCGGGGGGAGTGCAGGAAGTGCGCGGACACCAGGTCGAACTCGCCCTTGGGGAAGGACACGGCGAGGTCGTGGTGCTGCCAGTCGACGCGGTCGCCGACCCCGGCGTCGGCGGCGTGCCGGGCGCCGCGCTCGAGGGCCACGCGGGAGATGTCGACCGCGGTGACGCGCCAGCCGCGGCGGGCCAGCCAGACCGCGTCGGCGCCCTCGCCCGCGCCGAGGTCGAGGGCGGTGCCGGGCGGCAGGTCCGCGGTCTCGCGGACCAGGACGGTGTTGGGGTCGCCGCTCCAGATCCGCTCGCTCTCGGAGTAGCGGGCGTCCCAGAACTCCTCGGCGGTGGTGCCGTCGTCGCTCATCATGCGTCCTTGGGATGTGCGGTGGTGGTTTCCGCTGCCATGCTCGTTCCCGGGACCGTTTTCGGCGAACTCTTTTGCCGTTTCCGCAAAATCCGGGGGGCCAGGAGCACGGGCGCCGCGAGGACGGCGGGGGCGGCGGCGACCGCGAAGCACGCGGGCAGCGGCAGCGCGTCCAGGCAGGCGCCGATGGCCCCCGTCCCGGCGGACGAGCCGAGGTTGACCGCGGTGTTGACCCAGGCGCTCGCGCGGACCCGGTCGCGCGGCGCGGCCTCGGCGTCGGCCAGCAGGTAGGACGTGGTCAGCGAGGGCCCGACGAACGCGCCCGCGGCGAACATCGCGGCGGCGAGCAGGGCGACGGTCGGGGCGAGCCCGGCGGCGGCGACGGCGGCGCCCAGCGCGCCGGCGAGGACGGCCAGCCGCACGCGCGGGGACGGGCGCCAGGCGACGGCGCCGTATCCGAGCCCGCCGAGCGCGCTGCCGGCCGACATCGCCGCCATGACCCACGCGCCGCCGGTGGCGTGGTGGTGGTGCCGGGCGGACGCGACGGCCAGCAGTTCCATGCAGCCGAGGGCGGCGCCGGTCGCGGCCGCCGCGGTCACGGGGGCGAACCGCAGGGCGCGGCCGGCCCGCGGCGGGCGGTGCCCGTGCGGGCGCGGGCGGACGGCGGGGGAGGTGACCAGCCCCAGCGTCCCGGCCGCGACCAGGACGGCGCTCGCGGCGACGCCGAGGGACGGGGACGCCGCCGCGGCGGCGAGACCGGCGAGGAGCGGGCCGGTGATGAACAGCAGCTCCTCGGCGACGGCGTCGAGGCTGTAGGCGCGCCGGCGGAGCGCCTCGCCGGCGGCCAGGTCGTTCCACAGCGCCCGCATGACCGGGCCGAGCGGGGGAGCGGTCGCGCCCGCCGCGGCGATCAGCGCCACGAGGAGGGCGGCGGGCGCGCCGGGACGCCAGGTGGCGGCGGCGAGGCCGAGCAGCGCCAGGGCGTAGGCGCCCGACATCGGCGGCAGGGCCGCGCGGGGACCGTACCGGTCGATGAGGCGGGCGCGCAGCGGCGACAGCACCGAGATGGTCAGGCCCAGCGACGCCATGAGCGCGCCGGCGGTGGTGTAGGAGCCGGTGGAGGCGGTCAGCGCGAAGGTGAGGGAGAGGAAGACCGTGCCGTAGGACAGGCGGCCGAGCAGTGCCGCGCCGAAGGTGCGGGCGGCATGCGGGGCGCGCAGGACGGCCGTGTAGGAGGGGGCCATGAGCGTGTTCCTCGAAAGGGTCCGCGGCGGACGCGGAGGGGACGTGCGTGGACGCCGGAAAGCGCGGGCCGCCCGGGGGAGGGGCGGTCAGCGCGGCGTTCTACGCACGGAGGAACAGCACAGGCGCGATCATAACCCGGTGTTGCGGGTCAGGACGACCATTCGCGGCGGCGGGCCTCGGCGAGGGCGATGGCGGTGGCGACGGCGACGTTCAGGGAGCCGACCCGTCCGATCTGGGGGATGTAGGCGACGGCGTCGGCGGCGGCCAGCAGGGCGGGGGAGCAGCCGTGGTCCTCGCCGCCGACGGCGAGGCAGACGTCGCCGTCCAGCGGCGCCTCGTGCAGCGGGACGGCGTCGCCGGTCAGCTCGATCGCGACCAGCCGCATGCCCTCCTCGCGGACGGCGGCGGCGGCCTTGGCGGGGGTGCCGGCGTGCTCCCAGGGGACGAGGCGTTCGGTGCCGAGGGCGGTCTTGGCGACGTTGCGCTGGTCGGGGGGCGTGGCGTTGCCGGCGAGCCAGAGCCGTTCGACGCCGAACACGGCGGCGCTGCGGATGATCGAGCCCATGTTGAACGGCTGGGTGACCGACTCCACCAGCAGGCCGAGGCGGCCCTCGGTGCGGCGCCGCCAGTCGCGGTTGAGGCGCTTGACGTCGGTGGGACGCAGCTGCCGGCGGCCGGGTGCGGAGTCGGTGGTGCTCATCGGGTGTGGCCTTCCGTGCGGGACGAGACGCGCAGGACGCGGTAGGCGGAGCGCGAGGCGATCCGTTCGGTGGGGAAGCCCTGGTCGTTCAGCCAGCGCTGCAGGGAGTCGGAGCCGAGGTGCTTTTGCACGACCAGGTGGGCGAGGCCGCCGGGGGACAGGCGGGGCAGCCAGGCCAGCAGCAGGTCGTGCAGGGCGGCCTTGCCGATCCGGATCGGGGGGTTGGACCAGATCGCCGCGAAGCGCAGTCCGGGGTCGAGCTCGTCCGCCAAACTGAACCTTACATTGTCAAGGCCAGCGGTGTTGGCATTCGACCCAGCGAGCTCCAACGCTCGCTGATTAACATCTACCCCCCATACGCTCGCCTGCGGCGAGCGGCTTGCCAGGGTGAGCGCGATGGGGCCGTAGCCGCAGCCGAGGTCGAGCAGGTCGCCGGCCTGTGGCGGCGCGGGGACGGTCTCCAGCAGGACGCGGGTGCCGGCGTCGACGCGGTCTGGGGAGAACACGCCGCTGTCGGTCTCCAGCCGCAGGTGCAGGTCCGGCAGGACGAGGTCCACGGTGCGGCGGCGGCTCGCGGCCCCGGGGCGCGCGGCGAAGTAGTGTTCCCCCACGTCGGCCGACCGTATCAGCGTTCGGGACGTCCCCGCGCCGCCGCGGCCCCGCGGCGGCGCGGGGATCAGCCGTTGAAGATCGGCGGGCCGGAGGTCACGGCATGCGGGAGAACCAGACGAGGGACGCCCCGCCGGCCGCCAGTGCGAACAGCAGCGCGATGCCGGTGTAGCGGGCGGCGACGTCGCGGTGCTCGGTCTTGAAGCCGAGGGAGGTGCCGATGTTGGAGTACACGTCGCGGAGCTGCCCGGCGTCGGCGGCCTCGTAGGCCTTGCCCTGGGTGCTGGTGGCGAGGGTCTTCAGCGCCTCCTTGTTGACCGAGACGCTGGTGGTCTCCCCCTCGATGTCGACGGTGCCGTACGGGGTGCCGAACGCGATGGTCGACACCGGGACGTGCGCGGTGCGGCTGGCGTCGATGGCCTCCTGCACGGACCGTCCGGTGGTGTTGTCCCCGTCGGACAGCAGCACGATGTGGGCGGGCGGCGGGTCGTGCGCGGCCTGGGTGTCGAAGGTGCGGATCGCCTGCAGCGAGGTGAACACCGCCTCGCCGATCGCGGTGCGCTTGGCGAGGCTGAGCTGGTCGAGGGAGGCGATCGCGGTGTCGCGGTCGGCGGACGGCGCGGCGATGAGGTTGGCGTTGCCGGCGAAGGAGACGACACCGACGTTGAAGCGGGACGGCAGCTCGCGGATGAACTTCTTGGCGGCGGCCTTGGCGGCCTCCATCCGGTTCGGCGCGACGTCCTGGGCCATCATCGACAGCGACACGTCGACCGCGACCATGATGGTGGCGCGGTCGCGGGGCACCTTGACGGAGCTGGCGGGGCGGGCGAACCCGATCATCATCAGCACGATCATGATCAGGAACAGGGCGGCGGCGACGTGCCGGCGCCAGCCCGGCCGCTTCGGCGCGACCTGGGAGAGCAGCGCGAGGTTGGTGAAGCGGACCGCGTAGTTGCGGCGGCGCATCTGCAGGACGATGTAGAGGCCGACGAGGATCGGCGCGAGGGCCAGCAGCCACAGGCGTTCGGGCGACAGGAAGGTCATGGGCGCACTCCCGCGGTGGAGACGGCCCGCCCGGCGGCGCGGCGCTGGCGGACGGCGAAGCGGGCGACGTCGGCGATCCAGTCGCGGTCGGTGCGCAGGACGAGGTGGTGGACGCCGCAGCGGCGCAGGGCGGCGCGGGTGTGGTCGCGCTGGGCGGCGGCGGCGCGGGCGTAGCGTTCGCGCGTGCGGCGGCTGAGGACGATCTCGTGGACGGCGCCGGTCTCGGGGTCGGTCATCTCGACGAGGCCGACGTCGGGCAGGTCGAGTTCGCGGGGGTCGATGACCTCGACGGCGAGGACCTGGTGGCGGGCGGCGAGGCGGCGCAGCGGGCTCTCCCAGTCGGGTTGCGCGTCGGGGTCGGTGCCGGGTTCGGCGCCCGGGGCGCCGGGGCCGGGCGGGAGGAAGTCGGAGATGACGACGCGCAGGCCGCGGCGGGTCTGGCCGCGGGCCAGGGAGGTGATGGCGGCGGCGAGGCCGCTGTGGGGGGTGCCGGCGGTGGCGGTGGTGCCGGCCATGGCGGCGGGCGGGCCGGTGCCGGGTTCGGTGCGGGCGTCGAGGACGGCCTGCAGGAGGGCGTAGAGGGCGGCCTTGCCGGTGCGGGCGGGCCAGCGGCGCAGGCCGCCGGGGTGCTGGAGGTAGGCGCCGACGCGGTCGCCGAGGCGGACGGTGAGGAAGCCGACGGCGGCGAGGGCGGCGACGGCGAGTTCGCGTTTGACCATGCCGGCGGTGCCGAAGTCCATGCTGGGGGTGAGGTCGACCAGGGCCCAGGCTTCGAGTTCGTGGTCGGCGACGAGGTCGCGGACGTGGGGTGTGGTGGTGCGGGCGGTGACGGCCCAGTCCATGTGGCGGACGTCGTCCTCGCCGGGCTGGTAGAGGCGGGCTTCGGCGAGTTCGGTGCCGGGGCCGGGGAGCAGGCCGAGGTGCTCGCCGTTGAGCAGGCCTTCCAGGCGGCGGGTGACCTGGAGTTCCAGGCGGCGCAGGGTGCGTTCGGGCGCGAGCTGCGCGAGGGTGTCGTCGCGGCGGGGACGGGTGGTCATGCGGTGGTCACCGCCGCGGCGCCGTGGTTCCAGACCACGCGGGGCGGGGGGACGGCGGCGAGGATCTGGTCGACGACCTCGGCGGGGTCGGTGCCGTCGGCGAGGGCGTCGAAGGTGAGGACGAGGCGGTGGGCGATGACGTCGCGGGCGACGGCCTGGACGTCGTCGGGCAGGACGTAGTCGCGTCCGGACAGCAGGGCGAGGGCGCGGGAGGTGGCGACGAGGCCGAGGGTGGCGCGGGGGCTGGCGCCGATCTCGATGACGGGCCGCAGGTCGGGCAGGCGGTACTGCTCGGGTTCGCGGGTGGCCATGACGAGGCGGACGATGTAGTCGGCGACGAGTTCGTGGACGGAGACCTCTTCGGTGGCGCGCTGGAGTTCGGCGAGCCGGTCGGCGTCAAGGACGGGGGTGGCCTCGGGCGGGTCGACGCTCATCCGCTGGAGGATGTGGAGTTCCTCGTGGGCGGAGGGGTGGCGGACGTCGATCTTCATGAGGAAGCGGTCGCGCTGGGCTTCGGGGAGGGGGTAGACGCCTTCGGACTCGATGGGGTTCTGGGTGGCGAGGACGATGAAGGGGCGGGGGAGGGGATAGGTGTTGCCGCCGAGGGAGACCTGGCGTTCGGCCATGACCTCCAGGAGAGCGGACTGGACCTTGGCGGGGGCGCGGTTGATCTCATCGGCGAGGACGAAGTTGACGAAGACGGGGCCGAGCTCGACGTCGAACTGCTCGGTGGAGGGGTGGTAGATGCGGGTGCCGACGATGTCGGAGGGGACGAGGTCGGGGGTGAACTGGAGGCGGGCGAAGGTGCCGCCGACGACTTTGGCGAGGGTTCCGACAGCGAGGGTCTTGGCGACGCCGGGGACGCCTTCGATGAGGCAGTGGCCGCGGGCGAGGAGGGCGACGACCATGCGTTCGACCATGTGGTCCTGGCCGACGATGACCTTCTTGACCTCGGCGAGGGTGCTCTGGAGCAGCGCGGCGGCCTCGTCGACGTCGTTGGCGGCGATGGTCATTGTGGGTGTCCCTCACTGTGTGCCGGGTGTGAGCGGGCGCGTTCCGACCCTACGCGATCACTTGTACCCGTTCATGCGCGATCCGTGCCTGTGGTCTGGGTGCCTGTGGTCTGGGTGCCTGTGGTCGGGGGCGGGTCCGGGGGGTGGCGGGGTGGTCGTGGTGGGGGCCGGGGGCGGGCGCGGTTGTTAGTGTTGCGGCCATGTCGAGGCCGTTGCCCCCGGGCGATCCCGCTCAGCTGGGGCCGTACCGTTTGTCGGCGCGTTTGTCGGAGTCCGCTGCCGGGATCGTGTTCCTGGGTGTGGACGGTCAGGGGCGGCGCGCGAGTGTGGCGGTGCTGAACCGGGGTGCGGCGGAGGACGCGGCGGCGCGGGACCGGTTCCGGGCGGCGATCAATGCGGCGGTGCCGGGTGCGGGTGGTGCGGGGCGCGGCGGTGCGCATGGTGGCGGGGGTGCGCCGGTGGTGGCGGCGCAGCCGGATGGGCCGGCGCCGTGGGTGGCGACGGCGTACGGGGCGGAGGGGCCGGGTGCGGAGCGGTTCCTGGAGCCGGTCCTGCTGGGTGGTTCGCGGCGGTGGGGGCGGCGGCGTGGTCCGCAGTTCCAGCCGCATTGGCTGGGGTCGTCGGAGGCGGCGTTGGCGCGTCCGCGCCGGGAGCCGGCGGTGGGGGGACCGGTGGCGGCGCCGGAGCGTCCGCCGGAGCGGAGTCTGGTGGCGGCGGTTCTGGCGTTGGCGGCGGCGTTGGTGGTGTTGGTGGTGTTGATGGCGGTCTTGTTCTCGTGTCAGCCGCGGCCGAAGGATCCGCCTCCGGAGCCGCCGGAGCCGACGCCGTCGGTGGCTCCGTCGGCGCCGCCGTCGGTGCCGCAGCAGCCGGGGAGGCCGACGCCGCCGCCGTCGGGGTCGCCGTCTCCGTCGCCGTCGGGTTCGGGCGGTGGTGGTGACGGCGGGCCGCTGTGACCGGCGCTGGGCCGACGGTGGGGCCGGCGGTGGGGGCGCGCGGTTCTTTCATGATCGCTTGGTGGGGCGGGGTGTCCTAGCCTGGGGCGATGACCGCTTCTGAGGTGAGCGCTGTGGACGCTCTGGCCGACCGGTACGTGGACGCTTTCGCGGCGTTGGACCCGTGCCTGGCGGCGATGATGGGGATCGCCGGGCAGGAGTCCCGGTTGACCGATTTCGGGCCGGAGGGGCGGGCGGCGCGGGCGGAGCTGACGCGGTCGACGCTGGCGGAGCTGGATCGGATCACCGCGTCCGGCGGCGGGGCGTCCGGTGCGTCCGGCGTGGGGGCCGCGGTGCTGCGCGAGCCTCTGGAGTGCGAGCGGGAGCTGGACGAGGCGGGGGTGCGGGCGTGGGAGCTGGACACCACCGACGGTCCGGTGCAGCGGCTGCGGACGGCGGTCGATCTGCTGGATCAGGGCGCGGCGACGGACTGGGACGCGGTGGCGGCGCGGGTGGGCGGGCTGCCGGGGGCGCTGGCGGGGTTGCGGGTGTCGTTGGAGGAGTCGCTGCGCGGGGGCCGGGTGGCGGCGCGGCGGCAGGTGCTGCGGAACGTGCGGGAGTGCCGGGACATGCCGGGGTTCCTGGCCGGGCTGGCGGGGCGGCACGGGGACGGGCCGTTGCGGGGGCGGTTGGACGCGGCGGTGGCGGCGGCGTCGGGTGCGCTGGAGGAGTTCGCGGGGTTCCTGGCCGATGAGCTGGCGCCGCGGGCGCCTGAGCGGGACGCGCTGGGCGCGGACCGGTACCGGCTGGGGGTGCGGGATTTCCTGGGGACGGCGCTGGATCTGGAGGAGACCTACGCGTGGGGCTGGCGGGAGCTGGCGCGGATCGAGGCGGAGATGGCGGAGGCGGCGGCGCGGATCGGTCCGGGGGAGCCGGTCGCGGCGGTGCGGGCGGCGCTGGACGCGGATCCGGCGTACCGGATCAGGGGCGCGGAGGCGTTCCGGGCGTGGATCCAGGAGCTGGCGGACGGGGCGATCGCGGATCTGGACGGGACGCATTTCGACATTCCGGAGCCGTTGCGGCGGGTGGAGTGCCGGATCGCGCCGGTGGAGTCGGGGGTGTACTACCTGGCGCCGGCGGAGGACCTGTCGCGTCCGGGGACGGTGTGGTGGACGGTCGGCGGTCCGGACGAGGAGGTCGTGACGTGGACGGTGCCGGCGACGATGTTCCACGAGGGGGTGCCGGGGCATCACCTGCAGCTGGGCGTGACGACGTTGAACGCCGCGACGCTGAACCGGTTCCAGCGGTTGTCGGGTGAGCTGTGCCCGGGGCATGCGGAGGGGTGGGGGCTGTACGCCGAGCGTTTGATGGACGAGCTGGGGTATTACCGGGATCCGGCGTACCGGCTGGGGATGCTGGCGGGCGGGCAGCAGTTCCGTGCGGCGCGGGTGGTGCTGGACATCGGGATGCATCTGGAGCTGGAGATCCCGGAGGGCGTGTGGTTCCACGAGGGGGAGCGGTGGACGCCGGAGCTGGGGTGGGAGTTCCTGCGGGCGCACACGGGGCCGGAGACGGACGCGTACATCTCGTTCGAGATCGACCGGTATCTGGGGCGTCCGGGGCAGGCGATCGCGTACAAGGTGGGGGAGCGGGTGTGGCTGGAGGGGCGTGAGGAGGCGCGGCGGCGGGCGGGTGCGGCGTTCGATCTGAAGGAGTTCCATCGGCGGGCGCTGGATCTGGGGCCGATGGGGCTGGATCTGCTGCGCTCGGAGCTGGCGCGACTTTGACCTCGGGTCCTGGGGCTGACGGGGCTGGTGCCGGCGGGTCCTGGGGTCAGACGGGGGCGGAGGGGCCGACGGCGGGGTCGACGCCGGTCTCGCGGAGCCAGCGGCGCGGCGCGTCGGCGGCGGTGGTGCCGGGGGCCGGGTCCTCGTCGGGCAGGTCGGTGCAGGAGCCGACGTGGGAGGCGCTCTCGTCGCCGGGTTCGAGGATCCGCTTGCTGTAGTGGGGCGGCCAGTGCAGCAGCATCCGGCGGCCGCAGGTCGGGCAGGCCCATTCCTCGACTCCGGACTCCGCGGCCCGGACCATGCGCATCTGGTGCGTCGCCCTCAAGACGGGTCCCTCCTCAACCGGTGGCGAGGTTCGGTGAAAATCCGGCTCGCTATGGTGATTGCCCACGTCAAGGCGGTTAAACGGCCGGGGCAAGTGACGGCGAGGGCGGGCCGGGCGCCGGCGGGGGGACGGTCAAGGCCGGTCAAGGCGAGGCCGGTCGCTCGGCCGGTGGCGGTGCGGTGAGGGCGGCGCGGACGGCGGCGCCGATGCGGTCGACGGCTCGGGCGGGGCGGCGCGCGAACGAGCCCCAGCCGAGGAAGCCGTGGTCCAGGCCGGTGCCGGTGATGAGGGTGACGGGGACGCCGGCGGCGCGCAGGCGTCCGGCGTGGTCCTCCGCCTGGGGGCGGAGCCGGTCGTGTTCGGCGGTCGCGATGATCGCGGGCGGCAGGCCGCGGGGGTCGGGGTCCAGCAGCGGCGACACCTCGGGCCGGGCGGGGTCGGCGCCGTCGAGGTAGAGGCGCAGGGCGCGGCGCACGTTCGACGGCGGCCAGGGCAGGCCGTCGGGGTCGGGCGGGGCGGGCGGGACGTCCCGCAGGTCCAGCGCCGGGTAGACCAGCAGTTGCAGGACGGGGCGGGCGGGTCCGGCGGTGCGCAGGAGGGCGGCCGCGGCGGCGGCGAGCTGGCCGCCGGCGCTGTCGCCGGCGACGCCGACGCGAGCGGGGTCCAGGCCGAGGCGGCCGGCGTTGGCGGTGGTCCAGCGGACGGCGGCGACGGCGTCGTCGAGCGGGGCGGGGAAGGGGTGCTCGGGCGGGCGGCGGTAGCCGACCGACAGCCAGGCGACGCCGCTGGCGAGGGCGAGGGCACGGACGACGGGGTCGTAGGAGTCGACGTCGCCGAGGACCCAGCCGCCGCCGTGGAAGTACACCATCGCGGGTGTGGGGCGGTCGCCGCCGGGGTGGTAGAGGCGGGCCGGCAGCGGTCCGGCGGGGCCGTCGACGGTGACGTCCCGGACGATCGCGACGGGCGGGCGGGGGGAGCGAGCCAGGTCGGCGGCGTGCTCGCGGCGCGCGTCCTCGATCGCGCGGGCCGTGTCGCGCCCGCCCGCCCCGGCGGCCTGTCCGGCGGGCGGCTCGGGTGGGGAGGCGGCCGGGGACCGGGGCGGGGGTTCGCCGAGGCGGCGGCGCAGGAACGCCAGGTAGTCCGGATCGCGGCCCATGGCCCTCCCCTGACGGCGCGGCGGACGGTGGGCGGCCCAGCCTACGAGGGCGCGGCGGCCCGCAGGCCGCGCGGGGCGGGAAAACCTGTTGGGGGCGCGGCCGGTGGTCTCCTACGATCGCCGGCATGGCCTGTTTCACGAAGAGCGCGGTCCTGGGGACCGGGCACGCCGTCTCGGCGAGGCTGCGTGAGGCCCGTCCCGTCCTGGACCGGCCGGTGGCGCGCGCTCGCGCCTGACCTTCCCGGCGGGGCCCGTTTTCGAGGTTCCCGCCTGTCTTGTCGCGCGTCGGCGCGGCGGCCTTGAGAGGTCGCGCGCGCTCGTCGGCGTTCCCCCGCCTGCGGTCCAGGGCCTTCGAGCGTCCATGAACCACCTCGGACGGGCCCGGCCGCGCCTTCGCGACGTCTTCTCGGCCGCTCACGCGTGCGGTGTTGCCGCCTGATGCCGCCTCGCGCGTGCACGCGGTGCCTCCGGTGCCCGTCCGGCCGGCCCCGCCGGGGCCGCGAGCCGAGGACGGCGACCCTGAACCAGCAGCACCACGGCGGCCCGCGCGCGAACGCGCGGCGCACGCTGTCGCAGAACTTCCTATCCGATTCCGCGGCCATCGCCCGTTACGCCCGCGCCGCCGTGCCCGCGCCCGGAGCGCTGATCGTGGAGGCCGGCGCGGGCGACGGCCGCATCACCGCCGCGCTGGCCGCCCGCGCCGGCAGTGCCGGGCGTGTCGTGGCCTACGAGATCGATCCGCGGCTGGCGGCGCGGCTGCGCGCGCGGTGCGCGGCGCTGCCGAACGTGCGGTGCGTGACCGGCGACTTCCTGGCCGCCCGCCCGCCGTCGGGCCCGTTCCACCTGGCCGGCAACATCCCGTTCGGCGCGACGTCGCGGATCGTCGGCTGGGCGCTGGAGGCGCCGGGGCTGGCGTCGGCGACGCTGATCACGCAGCTGGAGTACGCGCGCAAGCGCACCGGCGGGTACGGGCGGTGGTCGCGGCTGACCGTGCGGACCTGGCCGGAGTTCGGCTGGGAGGCGGGCGGCCGGGTCCCGCGCGGGCTGTTCCGGCCGGTGCCGCGGGTGGACGGCGCGGTGCTGCGGCTGGTGCGGCGGCCGCGCCCGCTGCTGCCGCCGGCCGCGATGGGCGACTACCTGCGCTGCGTCGACCTGGGGTTCACCGGGAAGGGCGGTTCGCTGCGGGCCTCGCTGCGCGCGGCGCATCCGCGGCGCCGGGTGGACGCGGCGCTGGCCGCGGCGGGCATCGCGCCCGGCGCGCTGGTCGCCGACGTCCACCCGGACCGGTGGATCGTGCTGGTGCGGGCTCTGACCGGCCGCTGACCCCGCGGCGGGTCAGGCGGGGCCGGCGGGCGGCCGCCACCGGAAGATCATGTCGGCCTCCCGGACGAGCGCGGTCGGGCCGAGCAGCCCGGCGAGGCGGACGGCGGCGTCGCGGGCGGCGACCGGCACCGCGCCCGTCAGCGCCGTCATCCGCGCGATCCGGTGGGAGCGCCGCATCACCTGGGTGGTGCGGCGCCGCCGGGCGGCGGTGTAGGCGGCGAGCGCGGCCGGCATGTCCGCGCCGGCCCCGCCGGCCCTGCCGGCCGCGTCCCGGGTGTCCGGGCCGGGCGGGGTGCCGGCGGCGCGGGTCGCGTGGTGGGCGAGCACGACCGCGTCCTCGATGGCCTGGCAGGCGCCCTGGCCGAGGTTGGGGGTCATGGGGTGGGCGGCGTCGCCGAGCAGCGCGGTGCGTCCGCGGTGGAACGCCGGCAGCGGCCTGGGCATGTGGTAGACGTCGTTGCGGAGCACCGCGTCCGGGTCGACGCCCTCCAGCAGGGCGGGGACGGGGTCGTACCAGCCGCCGAACAGCCGCAGCAGTTCGGCGCGCTCGTCGCCGCCGGGGGCGCGGGCCCCCTCGGGTGCGGGGGCGGTGGCGTACAGGTAGGCGCGGTCGCCGGTGAGGGGGTTGATCCCGAAGACGGTGCCGCGGCCCCACGCCTCCGCGGGGGTGAAGCTCCCGGCGGGGGCGCGGGTGACGGCGCGCCAGGCGGTCAGTCCGGTGTAGCGGATGGGGGAGCGGCCGGGGAACAGCGTCGCGCGGGTCGGGGAGTGGATGCCGTCGGCGGCGACGACGAGGTCGGCGGTCTCCTCGCCCGTGACTGCGTCGGCGTCGGCGTCGGCGCCGGGGCCGGGGCCGGTGGTGCTGGTGGTGACGGTCGCGGGGGTCGTGGCGTCGCCGGGGGAGGCGAGGTCGGCGGTGGAGTTCAGGTGCAGAGCGCCGTCGGGCAGCCGGGCGGCGAGCAGGTCGACCAGGGCGGCGCGGAGGGTGACCACGAGCGGGTCGCCGTAGCGGTCGGCGGCGGTCTGGATAGAGGTGCGCGACAGCCATCGCCCGTCGGCGCGGCGGACCCCGCCCTCGCCCTGGAAGGCGTTGAGGGCCCGGACGGGGTCGCCGGCGCCGATGGTGTCCAGGGCGCGCAGCGCGTTGGGGCCGATCGCCAGGCCGGATCCGACGGGTTCGAGGGAGGCGGCGCGCTCGTGGAGCGTCACCGTCCAGCCGTGGGCGTGCAGGGCCGCGGCGGCGGTGAGGCCGCCGATCCCGCCGCCGATCACGATCGCGTGCGCCATTGCGGACACCCCTTCTCACTACAGCCGTAGTCGAATACTACGCCTGTAGTGAGGCGCCGGTAGGATCGGGGGCATGACGTCCCCGCGCGCCGAGCTGGTCGCCGACACCGCCCTCGCGCTGCTCGCCACCGCCGGCATGCGCGGCCTCACCCACCGCGCCGTCGACAAGGCCGCGGGACTGCCCGCCGGGTCCACCTCCAACCTGGCCCGCACCCGCGCCGCGCTGCTGGAGCTGGCGCTGCGGCGCCTCACCGAGCTGGAGCGGCGGCGGTTCGCCGGGTCCGCCGCGCCGCTCGGCGCGGACCTGCGCGGAGCGGGACGCGACCTGCTCGCCGACGCGCTGGCCGGCCTGGTGGACGCGCAGCTGCGCGAGCACCGCGCGTCCGTGCTGGCCCGCTACGAGCTGGCGCTGGAGGCGACCCGCCGCCCCGAGCTGCGCGCGATCTACGACGAGCTGGGGCGCGGGTTCCGCGATGTCGCCGCCGACCTCATGCGCCGGGCCGGGTCCCCCGACCCCGGCCGGCACGGGCCGCGGCTGGTCGCCTTCGTCGAGGGGCTGCTGTTCGACGCGGTCGCCGGCGCCGGACCCGAACCGGACGCCGCCGGCCTGCGCGACGCCGTCGCCGAGTACCTCGACGGCGTCCTGCCCCGCCACAGCCCGCAACAGGACGCCCGGCCGGCGGCGCCGGCGGCAGGGCTCGCGGGGCGTCAGAACGGGTAAGGGGCGATCTCCCCGCGCATCGTCACCCACTGGGTCTCGGTGAACGCCTCGATGTTGGCGTCCGGGCCGCCGAACCGCGACCCGTTCCCCGACGCCGCCAGCCCCCCGAACGGCACCACCGGCTCGTCGTTGACGGTCTGGTCGTTGATGTGCACCAGCCCCGTCGGGACCGCGTCGGCGATCGCCATCGCCTGCCCGACGTCGCCGAGGATCCCCAGCGACAGCCCGTACTCGCTGTCGCGGGCCAGCGCGACCGCCTCGTCCGCGCTGGAGAACGGCACCACCGGCGCGACCGGCCCGAACACCTCCCGCGCGTAGGCGGGCATGTCCGGGGTGACCTCCGCCAGCACCGTCGGCCGGTAGAACAGGCCCTCGTGGGTGCCGCCCGCCGCCAGCCGCGCCCCGGCGGCGACGGTGTCGCGGACCAGCGCGTCGACGTGCGCGAGCTGTCCCTCGTCGATGATCGGGCCGAGTGCGACCGGCCCGGCCGCCGGGTCCCCGACCGGCAGCTTGTCGGCCTTGTCGGCCAGCGCGGCGACGTACTCCTCGTGCAGGCTCTCGTGCACCAGGTGCCGCCCGGTGGTCATGCAGATCTGCCCCTGGTGCAGGAACGACCCCCACGCGCCCGCCGACACCGCCTTGGCGATGTCGGCGCCCGGCAGCACGATGAGGGCGTTGTTGCCGCCGAGCTCCAGGTGCGCGCGCTTGAGCAGCCGCCCGCACGCCTCCCCGATCTTGCGGCCCGCGGCGGTGGACCCGGTGAACGACACCACCCGCACCTGCGGCGCCGCCACCACCGCCTCGCCGGTCTCCAGTCCGCCCGGCAGCAGGTGCAGCAGCCCCTCGGGCAGGCCCGCCTCCTGGAAGACCCGCGCGAGGGCGACGCCCCCGCACACCGCGGTGCGCGGGTCGGGCTTGAGCAGCACCGCGTTGCCGAGCGCCAGCGCCGGCGCGACCGACCGCATCGACAGGATCAGCGGGAAGTTGAACGGCGCGATCACGCTGACCACCCCGGCGGGGCGGCGCCGCGCCAGGCTCCACCGCGGCTGCGCCGACGGCAGCACCAGGCCCTGCGGGTGCGAGGCCAGCGCCGCCGCCTCGTAGCACAGGCCCGCCGCGAAGTGCGCCTCCAGCTCCGCCTTCGCCGGCACCGACCCGGCCTCCCGCACGATCCAGTCCTGGATCTCGGCGGCGTGCTCCTCGAACAGCCGGCCCGCGCGGCGCAGCACCGCGGCGCGGTCCTCGTAGGTGCGGGCCGCCCAGTCGCGCTGCGCGTCGGCGGCCGCGGCGGCCGACGCGACGACGTCGCGCGCCGACGCCCGCCCGAGCGTGCCGAGGACCGCGCCGGTCGCCGGCTCGACGACCTCCAGCACGCCGCCGTCCGCGGCGGCCCACCCGCCGGTGAAGATCTTGTCCGTCCACGTCCCGGGGTCCAGCAACGCCATCGTCGGCTCCTCCTCGAACCACGCGCCCGCGGGCGCGGACGCGACGCGGCCCCGCCCGCGCGGCGCGGCCCGTCCTCCCAGGTTCGCCGTACCCGACCGGCGGAGGAACAACGGGTTTCCACTGAACGGAATGTCCCGCGGCGGACGCCGCCGAAACCACGCTCACGCCCCGGCGGGAAAACCCGTTGCGGGGCCCGCGCGGCGCCGCGCATACTCGTCATATCTACCGGCCACGGGGAAGGGAGCAGACCATGACGCGGCGATGCGGCGACCGCACCCGCACCTGCTCCCGGTCCACCCGGCGGGCGGCCACCTGACCTTCGCGCGTCCAGCGCGTCACGGCCGCCCTTCCCACCGACCGGAACGGCGGCTGCTTTCTTCTCGACGACCCGTGAAAGACCCCGTGCGCCCGCGCCCCTGCGGGCCGCGACGCCGTGGCCGAACGGCTCAGGCACCGGATTGCAGGTCCGGATCATGTGGGTTCGAATCCCACCGGCGTCTCCCGCCCCGCCCCCACGTCACCCGGGGGCGGGGCCCGCTCCCCGTAGCTCAGAGGACAGAGCGCCGGACTCCGAAGCCGGGCGCCGCAGGTTCGATTCCTGCCGGGGAGACCCCGCACCCGCCACCGGCAGGGAATGACCGCATGCGCAAGATACCGACACTGTTCGTCCGCGACCGGGACGGCGACCCCCGCCACGTCACCTCCGAGCCCGACCCGTCCTGCGCCTGGGTGCTCGCCGGTGAGGGCCGCGCCACCCGCAAGTACGACGGCACCTGCGTCCGCTTCGACGGCGCCCGCTGGCACGCCCGCCGCGAGGTCAAGCCCGGCCGGCCCGCCCCGCCCGGATTCACCCCCCTCGCCACCGACCCCGCCACCGGCAAGACCGTCGGATGGGAGCCCGCCGAGCAGTCCGCGTTCTGGAAGCACCTGCGCGCCGCCCTGGACGAACACGACGGACAAGGCGGACAGGGCGGACAGAGCGGACAGGGCGGACAGGGCGGAGGCGTTCTGGCCGCCGGCACCTACGAGCTGATCGGCCCCAAGATCAACGGGAACCCGGAGGGCGCCGAGCGGCACACCCTCGTCCCGCACGGCGCCGACGACCTCGGCGACGTCCCCCGCGACCACGACGGCCTCGCCGCCTGGCTGCACGCCCACCCCTACGAGGGCATCGTGTTCTGGCGCGACCCCGCCGACCCCGCCTGCGACAAGGCCAAGATCAAGCGACGCGACTTCCCCGCCCCCTGACACACCGCGCCCTGACACACCGCCCCCTCCCTCAGGCCGGGGGAGGGGGCGCGGCCGGGCGACACGGCCGGGCGGCGCGACCAGGCGGCGCGACCAGGCGGCGTCCGGTCAGGCGGCGTCCGGTCAGGCGGCGTGCTCGGCGAACATCGCGACCAGCCCGTCGGGCGCGTCCGCGGCGAGGCACCGCTCCAGGTTCTCCGCCGACGCCGCCGCCGCCTCGCGCCCGCGCGCGAACATCACCGCCTCGTAGGCGGCCAGCGCCGCCTCCACGTCACCGGGACGCGCGGCGATCGCCTCGCCCAGCTCCGCGCCGTCCAGCATCGCCAGGTTCGCGCCCTCGCCGGCGAACGGCGACATCAGATGCGCCGCGTCCCCCAGCAGCGTCACGCCCGGCACCCGGTCCCAGCGGTGCCCGACCGGCAGCGCGTGGATCGGCCGCGGCACCAGCGGCCCGTCGGCGTCGGCGACCAGCGCCCGCAGCCCCTCGTCCCAGCCGCCGAAATGCTCCAGGACCGCCGCCTTCGCCGCCGCCGCGTCACCGAAGTCGACGCCCGCCGCCCACTGCGGCGCGACCCGCAGCGCCGTGTAGACGTGGACGCCGCCGTCCGGCTCCCGGTGCGCCAGGAACCCCCGGCCGCCGCCGAGCGCGAACAGCATCCCGCCGCCGGCGATCCGCGCGGCCCGCGGATGGCGGGCGTCGACGTCGCGCAGGTCCGACTCCACCATGACCACCCCCGTGTAGGCCGGGACCGCGTCCGACACCAGCGGCCGGATCCGCGACCACGCCCCGTCCGCCCCCACCAGGAGGTCCGTGGTGAACACCGCCCCGCCGGAAAGGAGCACCTCGTGGCGGCCGCCGCCCAGCGGCCGCGCCCCCTCCACCTTCGCGCCCCACCGCACGGTCCCCTCCGGCAGCGAGGCCAGCAGCAGGTCCCGCAGCGCGCCCCGGTCCACCTCCGGACGGCCCCGCCCGCCGTCGTCGGCCTCGGCGAACCGGACGCGGCCGCCGCTGTCGAGGATCCGCATCTCCTCCCCGCCCGCGTGCACCAGCGGCAGGAACCGCTCGTGCAGGCCCGCCGCGCGCAGCGCCCGCTGCCCCGACTCCTCGTGGATGTCGAGCAAGCCGCCCTGCGCGCGGGCGTCCGCCGAGGCGTCCAGATCGAACACGGCCGCCTCGATCCCGTGGACGTGCAGGACCCGCGCCAGGGTCAGGCCGCCCAGGCCCGCCCCGACGATCGTGACCGGCTCGTGCGCCCGCCGCTGCGTCCCGCCGCCGTTCTCCCCGTTGATGCCGTTCATGGTGTCCTCCCGATGTCGTCGTGGTCGTCCGGTGCGGGGGTCCGCAGGATGCCGTTGATCAGCGACTGGAACCCCCACGACAGCCGCTGCCGCGGCGCGCCCGACAGCAGCGGCCCCGCCAGCGCCGCCAGGTGCGGGCGCCTGCCGGGCGACGCGCCGCGCAGCGCCGCCACCAGCGCGTCCCAGTCCCCGGCGGCGTCGGCGTCGGCGTCGCGGGCGGACTGCTCGGCCGCGGTGGCCGTCGCGTGCTGCAGCAGCACGTCCACCCCCCAGGCCGCCTGCCCCGGCGACGCGCCGCCCTCGATCAGCAGCCCCAGCAGCCGCTCCACCAGGTCCAGGTAGTTCTCCCCGCTGGGCCGCGCCGCCAGCGCCGACCGCGCCAGCCCCGGATGCTCCATCAGCATCGCGGTGTAGGAGGTCAGCACCGCCTCCAGCCGCTCGGCGAACGTCCCGGACGCCGGCGGCGGCGCGACCGTCCCCAGCAGCTCGTCCAGCACCGCCGCGTGCAGCTCCGCGGTGTTGCGGACGTACACGTACAGCGACGCCGGGCCGGTGTCCAGCTCGGCGGCCAGCCGCCGCATCGTCACCTTCGCCAGGCCCTCGGCGCGCACCAGCCGCACCGCCGACGCGACGATGCCCTCCCTGGTCAGGGCGGGTTTGGCGGGACGCTCTCGGCGGCTGCGCGGCGCGCCGCCCGCAGGTGGATCGACTGTCATGCCCACCACCGTACACGAACATGTTCGTTGCGAACAAGTTCGTAACGAACATGTTCGTCACGAGGCGCACGGCGACCCCGTGCGCGCCGCGCGGTTCGCGGCCCGGTCAGCGCGGGCGGACGGCCGCCGTGACGACGTGGCCGCTCACCCCGAGCAGCGACGGCACCGACTCCACCGCCCGCAGCGCCTCAAGGACCGTCTCGCGGTCCTCCTCCAGGAGCTCGTCCAGGCCCCCGAACAGCCACACCGCGCCCTCCAGCCCGTAGGAGCGGGCGCCGGGCAGCCCGGCGTCGGCGAACTCGCGCGGCGGCTCGTCCGCCTCGTGCAGGTAGGCGGTGGTGAACCCCATGTCGGGCGTGGCGCGCAGCACACCGGTCTCGACCGAGGCGTCCACGATCGCGCGCTTGCCCCGGTAGCGGCGCTTGCGGAGCATGTCGTGCAGCGCGGCGTGCCGCCCGATCGTCGCCGCCGCCACCACGCCGCCCGGCCGCACGGCCCGCGCCGCCTCCCGCAGCGCCCGCACCCGGTCGGCGCGCTCCACCAGGTGGTACAGCGGGCCGAGCAGCAGCACCGCGTCGGCGGACGCGTCGGGCACCGGCAGGTCGCGGGCGTCGCCGAGCCGCGCGGACACCCCGGGGATCCGCGACGCCTGCTCCACGTGCAGCGGGACCGGATCCACCAGCTCCACCGCGTACCCGTCGGCGGCCAGCCACTCGGCGTGCACCCCGGAACCGCCGCCTACGTCGATCACCCGCGCCGGCGGCGCCGGCAGCAAACGGCGCAGGACGTCCTGGGTCCGCCACAACTCCAGCCGCCCGCCGCCCTCGCGCAGCCGGCGGTCCTCCCCGCCGCGCTCGTAGTAGCGCAGAACATCGCGATCCATGCCGCCGAGGCTCCCCGCCGCGCCCCCGCGCCCGCAAGCCATTAAGCGGGGGACGCCAGGCGGGCGCCGGACCGGGCAAGAGCCGGTGTCAGGGAACCGGTGTCAGGGGGCGGCTGGGCGGGCGTGCTCGGCGGTCACCGCGTCCAGCAGCCCCGGGAACACCGCGTCGAACTCCTCGCGGCGCAGCGCGTTCATGCGGGACGTGCCGACGTAGTACTGCCGGATGAGGCCCGCCTCGCGCAGCACGTGGAAGTGGTGGGTCGCGGTCGACTTGCTGACCGGCAGGTCGATCGCGCCGCAGCTCAGGTCCGCGCCCGCCGCGTCCAGTTCGCCGACGATCCGCCGCCGCACCGGGTCCACCAGCGCCTCCAGCACCCGCTGCAGGCCGACGTCCCGGACGTCGGGATGCGGCGGGACCCGGTCCCGCCCGCCGTCGCGCACCGCCGCCATGTCCACCTCCCGCGCGCCCATCGTACGACGAACGTCGAAGTACGGCGACCATCAAAGTACGACAGCCATCAAAGTTTGACAGCGGTCGTACTTTTGGGTTGGGTGATCACCACCCCGGGACGGCGCGCGGCGCCGCCCGCCGACGCGGAAGAGGCGATGCGCGATGACCACCACGGTGCGGTTCCACGAGCTCGGAGGCCCGCAGGTGCTGCGGCTGGAGGACGTCGAGACCGGCGAACCCGGCCCCGGCGAGCTTCTGGTCCGCGTCGAGGCGATCGGCCTCAACCGCGCCGAGGCGCTGTTCCGCGCCGGCGACTACATCGAGCCGGTCACGGCGTTCCCCGCCCGCCTCGGCGCCGAGGCCGCCGGGACCGTCGAGGCCGCCGGCCCCGGCGTCACCGCCTTCCGCCGGGGCGAGCCGGTCAGCGTCGTCCCCGCGTTCTCGATGAACGACTACGGCGTTTACGCCGAGAAGGCGATCGTCCCCGCGGCCGCCGTGCTGAAGCGCCCCGAGGGGCTGGACGCCGTCGGCGGCGCCGCGGTGTGGATGCCGTACCTGACCGCCTACGGGGCGCTGGTGGAGGTCGCCGGGATGCGCGCCGGCGACACCGTCGTCCTGACCGCCGCCTCCAGCAGCGTGGGCCTGGCCGCGATCCGCGTCGCCGTCCGCGCCGGCGCGCGGCCGATCGCCGTCACCCGCAGCCCGGGCAAGAAGGACGCGCTGCTCGAGGCCGGCGCCGCCGAGGTGATCGTCAGCCGCGGGGACGACGTCGCCGCGCCCGTCCTGGACCTGACCGGCGGACGCGGCGCGGAGCTGGTGTTCGACGCCGTCGCCGGCCCCGGCGTGATCGACCTGGCCAGGGCCGTCGCGCCCGGCGGCACCCTCATCGAGTACGGGGCGCTCAGCGGCCGGACGACCCCCTATCCCGGCTTCGAGCTCGGCATGCCCGCGCTGAACATGCGGACCTACACCCTGTACGAGACCACCCGGGACCCGGCGCGGCTGCGCCGCGCGGAGGCGTTCGTCGCCTCCGGCCTGCGCAGCGGCGCGTTCGCCCCGGCCGTCGACCGCGTGTTCGGCCTGCGGGAGATCGTCGAGGCGCACCGGTACATGGAGGCGGGCGCGCAGGTCGGCAAGATCGTCGTCACCACCGGCGACTGAGGACCGCCCCACCCCCCGGGGCCCGCGTCGCTGTAGACCAGGGGCCCGGGGGACCGGCCGGCGGCCGGGACGCGGCGCCGGCCGGGCTCTGACCGGTCAGGCGCTCGCCGGTCAGGCGCTCGCCGGTCAGGCGCTCGCCGGTCAGGCGGTGACGCCGGCGAGGCTGCGCGACAGGTGCGCGTACACCTCGTCCCAGAACGCCACGTGCTCGCCGATCTCCCGGCGCGCCGCCGCCAGCATCAGCGCCTCGTCGGCGAAGTAGCCATTGACCAGGATGTCCCACAGCGCCGCGAACTGCCCCGGCCCCTTGGTCTCGTGCAGGGTGAGGAACTCCAGCCCCGATACCACCCCGTAGTGCTCCGCCAGCGCGTCGAGGACGACCCGGTTGCGGACGGGGCTGGCGATCTCCCGGCCCGCCAGCGCCGCGACGGCCTCCGCGCCGTCGGCCCCGGGGGCCAGGAACCGCGCCGGGAACGACGCGCAGTAGGCCGCGGTCACCGGCAGCGGCTCCACCGACGACGGCCGCTCCACGCCCAGCGCCCGCAGCATCCGCACCGCCAGGCCGTGATGGTCGCCGCCGACCTCCTCCGCGATGTGCTCGGTCAGCCCGGTCAGCACCCGGGAGGCGTCGAACTCGGTGCCGAACGCCGGGCTCTTCACCACGCAGACGCCGAGCCACCGATGAAATTGGTTCCGCCACAGGTAGTACTGGCCGAAAACGTCGCGGACCATCTCGGCCGGTGCCTTTCCCGTCCGCAGGTCCGAAAAGAACACGCTGCCGTCCAGCGTTCCGACGGCATGGGCGAGCAGGTCGGCCGATACGGCGGATCCAGCGAGCGAGGTCATGATTCTCCAATGATCTGCGGCCATTTCGTTCCCGTCATCGCCGCACGTCGAGGCGGGGGTTCGACGGTTTTCCGCCCGGCGGCGGGCCCGCCGGGGACACCCCCCGCGGACGCGCGATGCGACGCGCTAACAGCAGAACCTAACCGACGTTCAGCGCGCGCCCAATATCGCCTTCACCGGTCCATTACCGTCGCCGCCGCGACACCTTGCACGACCGCGCCGCCGTATGGTAGTTCCGGCTCCGAACGGAATGTGCTGCGCCTTTATCGGGCCATCCCGCGCCCCGTGCGTTTCCGCCCCGCCCCCGGCGTCCGGCGCCCGGGCCGATACCGCCCGGACCGGTGGCCGGATCCGGCCGTGAGAATCTCACAGAACGCGTCGTCTCACGCGATACGCGGCGTCTCCGGTCGCAAACGGACCACGTCCGGCCACCGCCCCCGGGCCGCCCCTCAAACCGCCGCCCGCCCCCGGCCGGCCGCTCAGGCGACCGCGCGGAGCCGGTCGTCCAGCTCGTCCAGGTCGGCGACGAACCAGACGTGGTCGCCCGCGTTCGACTCGCGCACCAGGGCGCGCAGCGCCGGGCTCGCCGCCAGGTGCCGGGAGATGTCCCCGACGACCGCCAGCCGCAGCCGGTAGTTCACGAACTTCTGCATGACCTCGCCCGCGAAGCGGGTGCCGAGCGAGAAGAACCGCTCGTCCAGCCGCGCCGCCGGCACCGCCACCACCTGCGCGCCGAGGAACACCGCCCCGATCAGGTCGAGCGCGTCCTGCTCGGTCGCCACCGGCGGCCCGTCCGGGTCGCACATCAGCACCTGCACGCCCGCCCGCTCCCGCACCTCGTCAGGCACCGCCGGCCTCCCGCCCCGCCCCGGCCGCGCCACCGGAGCCGGAGCCGCGGTCGTCCAGGACGCCGCCGTCCAGCACGGCCTCGATCAGCCGCAGCACCTCCGCGGTGGCCGGCACCCCGCCCAGGATCACGATCTTCATGCGCCTCCGCTCCTCGTCGTGGACGGTCTGGACGCGCAGCGCGCCCCCGTCCCCCCGCCCGGTGTTCACCCCGGCCAGCACGAACGTGGCGAGCCGGTCCGCGGCGGCGCGGCCGACCCCGTCGATCTGCACGATGCTCGACACCTCCGCCCGCCCCGCGCCCTCGCCCGGCCCGTCCTGCGCAGGGCGGGGACGCCCGGTCAGCGCCTCCAGCGCCGCCGCGGGGATCCGGTACTGCTTGCCGATCCGCACCGCGTCCAGCCGCCCGGCCCGGATGTAGCCGCGCACCGTCCGCACGTGCAGCCCGAGAAGGTCCGCGACCTCCTCGACCGAGTACATTCGCTCCTCCATCACTCCGCAAACTACCCCATTGAGGGAACGATAGGGAAGTTTGCGGTACCTAAATGGGTGGCGGTGGAGGTGGGGGCGGGCGATAGCGTGGCGCGCGGACGCGAGGCGGCGGCCCGCGCGTCCCGCCCGCGCGCGCGTCCCGCCGCGCCGGCGTCCCCGAGCCGCCGATGGGGGAGCGATGACCGGCGAGGAACGCGGAACCGTCACCGTGCTGACCGGGCCGTGCGGCGCCGGCAAGAGCACCGTGGCGCGTCTGCTGGCCGCGCGGCTCGCGCCGAGCGTGCGGCTGCACGGCGACGACTTCTTCGCCTTCATCGCCCAGGGCGCGATCCCGCCGCACCTGCCCGAGGCGCACCGGCAGAACCAGACCGTCGTCGCCGTGCAGGCCGCGGCGGCCGCCGGATACGCCGCCGGCGGCTACCACGTGGTGTTCGACGGGGTCGTCGGGCCGTGGTTCCTGCGCCCCTTCCGCGACGCCGCCGCCGGCGCCGGCGTCCCCCTGCACTACGTGGTGCTGCGCCCGGACCGCGACACCGTGCTCGCGCGCGCCACCGCGCGCGGACCCGGCGCGCTCACCGAGCCCGGGCCGGTCCTGCGGATGTTCGAGGAGTTCGCCGACCTCGGCGACCACGAGACCCGCGTCCTGGACTCCGCCGCCCTCACCCCCGAGCAGACCGCGCGGGCCGTCGCCGACGGGCTGCGGTCCGGCGCCTACCTCCTGCCCTGACGCGGCCCGCGGCCCCCGCCGCGCGCCACGCGGGCGCGCGTCACAGGCAGGAGGCGATGCAGTCCAGGACGCGCTCCAGGCCGTAGGCGAACTGCGCCTCGGGGTCCATGTGCGGCAGCGAGGCGTCCCGCACCACGCGCTCGAACATCGGGTGCTCGCCCCGGTCGAGCAGTTGGTGGACGTAAGGGGAGCTCTGGCGCATCCAGTCCTGCATGGTCATCCCGCTGCGGCGCCGCTCGCGCTCCCACTCGATCTCCGCGCGGACCGTCATGACGACGTAGCCGTTCAGCATGTTCATCAGCGTGATGATGTCGTCGACCGGGATGCCGACGTCCAGGGCGCCGAAGCCGAACTCGGTGATCCGCAGCTGGTTCGGGCCGAACGTCGGGCGGGCGCGGTGCAGGTCGGCCACCCACGGGTGCGCCAGCCACATCTGCCGGGTGTTGCGCGCGACCAGCCGCAGGTCGGCGCGCCAGTCGCCGGTCGGCCGGTCCGGGATCTCCAGGGTGCCGACGACGTGGTCGTACATCAGCTCGATGAGGTCGTCGCGCGAGGGGACGTAGCGGTACAGCGACATCGCGCCGGTGCCGAGCTCGGCCGCGATCCGCCGCATCGACGCCGCCTCCAGCCCGTCGGCGTCGGCGATCCGCACCGCCGCCTCGGTGATCTGCGCGCGGCTGTAGGCGGGTCTCGGGCCCCGGCCCTGCCGTTCGGGGACCGCGAAGATGCTGACCGCCTCGACGTCCGCCACCGTGCTCCCTCCACCGCGTCCCGGAACCCGTCCGGCCCCTGCCGCGATTCTAGTTGCGTACATCGTACTCGGTTGTCTAGCCTGGCGGCAGTCCACCGCGTACGGCGTACCCAATGGAGGCGATGATGCCGGACGAACCGATCGTGTCCGCCGAGGCGCTGCACAAGCGCTACGGCGACACCAAGGCCCTGGACGGCCTCGACCTGGCCGTCGCCCCCGGCACCGTCTGCGGGCTGCTCGGCCCCAACGGCGCCGGGAAGACCACCGCCGTGCGGATCCTGGCCACCCTCGCCGACGCCGACTCCGGCCGCGCCCGCGTCGCCGGCCACGACGTCGCCGCCGAACCCGACCGGGTCCGCGCCGCCATCGGCCTCGCCGGCCAGTACGCCGCCGTCGACGAGAAGCTCACCGGACGCGGCAACCTGCGCATGTTCGGCCGCCTCTACCACCTGCCCCGCCGCGAGGCCCACCGCCGCGCCGACGAGCTGCTGGAGCGCTTCGGCCTGATGGACGCCGCCGACCGGCAGGTCCAGGGCTACTCCGGCGGCATGCGCCGCCGCCTCGACCTGATCACCAGCCTGATCCTGCGGCCCCGGGTGCTGTTCCTCGACGAGCCCACCACCGGCCTGGACCCGCGCAGCCGCGGCGAGATCTGGGACGCCGTCCGCGCCCTGGTCGCCGACGGCACCACCGTCCTGCTCACCACCCAGTACCTGGAGGAGGCCGACCGGCTCGCCGACGACGTCGTCGTCATCGACCACGGCCGCGTCATCGCCGAAGGCACCCCCGACGCGCTCAAGGCCTCCATCGGCGACCGGCTCGACGTCGCGCTGGCCGACCCCGCCGACGCCGGCGCCGCCGCCCGCGTCCTGTCCGGCCTCGCCGGCGCCCACCCCGACCTGGACGGCGCCCGGCTGACCGTCCCGCTCGCCCGCGGCGCCGTCCGGCTCGCCGACGTCGTCCGCGAACTCGACCGCGCCGGCGTCACCGCCGAGGACGTCGGGCTGCGCCGCCCCACCCTCGACGAGGTGTTCCTGCGCCTCACCGGCCGCGACACCGACCCCGCCGCACCCGCCGAAGACACCACGGCGCACGACCCGGAGGCCGGGGACCCGGCCGGCCGCCAGAAGGAGACCGTCCGATGACCGCCCCCGCCCTCGGCACCCGACCGTCCCCGGCGGCGCGGCTGCGCTGGACCGCCGCCGACGGCCTCACCCTCGTCGGGCGCGAGTTGAGCCGGCTGCGCCAGGAACCCGGCGAGCTGATCGCCGCGCTGATCTTCCCCGCCGTCATGGTCGTGCTGTTCGGGTACGTGTTCGGCAGCGCCATCACCGTCCCCGGCGGCGGCAACTACCGCGAGTACCTGATGCCCGGCCTGTTCGTCATGGTGTCCTTCACCTCCGTCATGGCCGTCACCATGCGGGTCGCCACCGACGCCTCCCGCGGCGTCATGGACCGGTTCCGCGCCATGCCGATGGCGCGCTCGGCCGTCCCGTTCGGGCAGGCCGGCGCCGACGCGATCAACGGGGTCCTCGCGCTGGTCATCATGGCCGCCACCGGCCTGGTCGTCGGATGGCGCGCGCACCGCGGCCTGTGGCCCACCGCCGAGGCGTTCCTGCTGCTGATGCTGCTGCGGCACGCGCTCAGCTGGGCCGGCTGCTTCCTCGGCCTGGTGGTGCGCAACGAGCAGACCGCCGACCAGTTCGTCCCGCTGGTGTTCCCGGTCACCATGCTGTCGAACTCCTTCGTCCCGACCGGCGGGATGCCCGGCTGGCTGCAGGCCGTCGCCGACTGGAACCCCGTCAGCGCCGCCACCGCCGCCTGCCGGCAGCTGTTCGGCAACCCCGGCGCGCCCGCCGGCCACGCCGGCGACCTCGCCTGGCCCCTCGCGCACCCCGTCGCCGCGACCCTGCTGTGGTCGGTGGCGCTTATCGCGGTGTTCGCGCCGCTGTCGGTGCGCACCTTCCACCGGCGCGGACGGTGACCGCCCGCGGGCCGCGCCCCCGGCCGCCCCCGCGGGAGACCCCCCCCCCGGGGCCGGCGGGCGGGGGCGCCCACCCCCCCCGGACCCCGCCCCCGGGCCCCCCGCCCGCCCCGCCCCGCGCCGCCGGCAGGTCGCCGCCGGCCGGCACGCC